>CAJXUM010000417.1 GCA_913060855.1 uncultured Lewinella sp.
TGGGCTCGGAGATGTGTATAAGAGACAGCTGCAAAAGCAGGAATGTACGAACCCGTCTGGCCGCCGGACAGGCAGGAATCGCATATGAGGCATCATGACGTGGTCGAGGTAGCACAACATATCGAAGGCCGATCACTTACTGCAACAAACCAAGACGTAATGATGCAGATCCGGGCCTTCTTATCCTTTGTTTTTTTCCTAAACATCTTGTTCGTTATCCATTTATCAGGCTGTCCTACTATGCCACCATAGTAGGACAATTTAGATGTGAATGCTCGCTCAGCGGAGGTTAACGGTTTGATTTTGCAACTAAAATGTCCCACTTTAGATCGCAAATAGGACAGTAAATGAAATATAGTTTTATATACTCTTTTGCGGGGACAATACTAGGTTTCACTTTGTGTAGAAGTATAACCTAAGGAACATCTGCTTACATTTGACTTTCGCCATTTGCGGCACAGATTGCGAAAAAATTAGATATTTTCAAAATACTCAGCCCTTTTGGGGCCATATCTTTTGACGAAGTAATTTTGTTCGGTATTGATATCTGAAACTCTTAATAAACTATATCAAGTATTGCACTGACTATTTTAGCTTCTTCTTTTCTTAATTCTTCATGAGTTATTAGGTTCATGTTGTACTTATCAATAGCAGATTTATAATTAAATTCTAGCATGTTTATTTTTTTATTAGAGAAAGCTTTAGGGTTCTTACGAAGTAAATTGAATGCATCATTTAATTTATTCTTTGATAGAAGAAGTTTGATTTCTTTTTTATGTGGATTTTCTTGCGATTGGGCATTTAATTTTCTTTTCCTGAATCTTATTATTAGTATTACAAAAAATAACAGGGGTGACACAAGAATAAGAATATATCTATTAATTCTAAGATCATCACTTAGCCTAATGAGTTCAGCTGTTGCTGTAGCATATGGAGAATTAGAGAATTCAAGGAATTCTTGATCATTTGGGTTAAATATATAACCCTCATCAAAGATTGATTCGTCTCGCTTATAGGGCTTTATTGATAAGTTTTTAATACTATTTGTATCAGGAAAGGTGAAATACTTAAATCTAAGGTTTTGTGACTTTAACTGTTCAAGAATAAATACAGACCAATAATCCTTGCTAGCAGAGGAGATTAAATTTATATAGTAAATATTGTTGACTTTTTTTACTATCATTTTGTGTTTGCCAGTATCGTCTTTTAAAAACCCATTTAATACATCAAGTTCGAAAACTGTTGAGGTACTGTCTTTTCGCACGGAATAACCTTTAAAAAAGTTATAAAATGTAACCAAGTCTCCTTCTTTGTTTGAAAAAGTATAACTTTCCCTCCCATCCTCTGCTGTTATAGAATTAGCTGTATTCGATTTATTCAATGAGTCTAATAGTATTGATGTTTTTTCGGCTCTATATAGGGTGAGGTGAAGTCTGGTCAGGTTTCTATTTAGAGAAATCTGCCAGATTGCGCTTCTTCCTAGAGAGAAATCATCGTAATAATCAGCAACTACATAGATGCCTTCAATTGATTTTTTAAACTTTGTTATAACTTCTCCAGAATATGGTTGGAGGCTATAAAAGTAAATTTGACATCCACTCAATGTTAGAGTAAGCAATAGGCATATACATGCTTTTTTGAACATATTCTATCTTTAGACAACATTTACTAGCAATAAAAATACATATTACTTTTCTAGAAGTACAAAGAACCTTGGTTTAGAATTTAAGGAGTAGTTTCTGATTTTTACAAAATATTCCTATAAGATCTATTTCAAAATTAAATTGCTTTATTGGTTTTTATAAAACTTTAGTTTAACTACTAGATCTATTTTTTGGTTAAGTATAGTGTATGCAATTCCGACAAGTGTTCATAAATGTAAACACTGAAAGAAGGTTTGAACACAATAAATTACCAAATTCCTAATCCACTGAAAGAAAATTGGGGGTAAGTATAAGTCTAGGTTATACTTTCCGAATAAGTATAACCTGTCAAAATTGACTTACCTTTTCGTTATCAATCACTTAGCTTCTTCTGTTTTCTAAAAGAAAAAAGATGGGGTTTCTTTTGTTCGTTTTTTAGTGGTTAATACAACTTAAGTTATAAGTACTATACGTCCATTATCTGTATCAAAAAAAGGCTGGGTGGTTTGGTGGCGAACCAGGTGCGAGTTTTCCTCCGGGAACATTGAATTTTCAAAAGTCCTGGAGCGGGTGTTTTTTGTATCAGGAAAACCACTGGCTTATTTTCATTCAAAATATAGTCTAAAAAAAGATTCGTTTTTGTAGCCTTTTCCAAAAGACGAGAGAATATTTCTAAATCCTTTGTTCTCAAGTATTTTAAGAGTCTATAAAACTCCCAGACCATCGTTTCTTAAAACCTTTTGGCTATATTCATTTATGCAAAAGCTCTCGTATCTTTTTAACATCTGGATGAATGATCCCTTCTTGCCCTAGTGCATTAAGATCTTCTAGAAAGGCTTTCGAATAGGTAGCTGCCCCATAAGGTTTATCTTTTAGTTTCAAATAGATTTCTTTTGCCTCTTTGTACTTCCCTTGGTAGAGTAAGGCTAAGGCAAGATTAGTATTAATCCATTCCTGGGATGGGTCAATTTCAAGCCCTTTATTAGCAGCTTGTTCTGCTTCTACGAAATGTCGATTAAAAAGCTGATGCCAAGCTAAGGAGCTGTAGGCCTTGGAGAGCGTAGGAATTATGCTCGCATTTTCAGAGTATTGTTGCCATACGTTTTCAAGAATGCCCACCACCTTCACCTGATTAGCGACCTTTTTGGCAGGATCAGCTTCCGTTCGATTTTTCTCCTCTAATGGTAAAACCTTGTTGATTCGGGCCTGAATGTGGAGGTCTTCTACCGTTATATTTTCAAAATACGATATTAGCTCAGCTGTCCTGTAGTTATACCTTTTTATAATAGGAATATCAGTAGAATATAAAGATAGTGTTGCTTCTGCTTGCTTAGCGTACTTAAACCCAGAGGATTGATACGCCAGATCTAAATATTGCTCTAGTAAAGCCTTGTGTAAGTAACCAATATTTATTACAGTGTTGGCCAAGTATAAATTGTAACTCTTTGAATCGTCCTTAGCCAGGCGCTGATAGATTTTCAGGGCTTGCTTATAGGTGCCTTCTGCTTGCTCGTAGGCCTTCTGTTCAGCATACATTTCCCCCAGATTGTTCTGGATACCAGCCACATACCAGTCGAAGCGTTCGGGGTTGTTCTTGGCCAGACGCTGATAGGTTTCCAGGGCTTGTTTATAGGCGCCCTCGGCCTGCTCGTAGGCATTCAGGTCGGCATATACATTGGCAAGGTTGTTTTGAGTATTAGCCACATATGGTTCGAAGCGCTCAGGATTATTCTTAGCCAGGCGCTTTCTGATTTCCAGGGCTTGTTTAAAGGCATCCTCCGCCTGTTCGTAGGCATTTAAGTTCTGATAAATATTGCCCAAGTTGTTCTGGATCATCGCCACATCCGGTTCGAAGCGTTCGGGATTGTCCTTAGTCAGGCGCTGATAGATTTCCAGGGCTTGCTTATAGGTGCCTTCTGCTTGCTCGTAGGCATCTAGATTTTGATATATCAAGCCCAGATTGTTCTGGATAGCAGCTACATAGGGTTCAAAGCGTTCGCGGTTGTCTTTTGCCAGACGCTTTGTGATTTCCAGGGCTTCTTTATAGGAACTTGCGGCCTGTTCATAGGCATGCTGGTTCTGATACAAATTGCCCAAGTTGTTCTGGGTCATGGCCACATCCAATTCAAAGCGTTCAGGATTGTCCTTAGCCAGATGCTTTCTGATATACAAGGCTTGTTTAAAGGCGCTCTCGGCCTGCTCGTAGGCATTTAGATTTCGATACATGATGCCCAGCTTATTCTGGGTACTAGCTACGTCTGGTTCGAATCGCTCGGGATTTTCCTTAGCTAGACGCTTTCTGATTTTTAGAGCTTCCTTAAAGGTACTCTCGGCCTGCTCGTAGGCATTCAGGTCGACATACATCAAGCCCAGGTTGTTCTGGGTACTAGCCACATACGGTTCGAAACGTTCAGGATTGTCCTTGGCCAAACGCCTTGTGATTTCCAAGGCTTCCTTATAAACGCTCTCGGTCTGCTCGTATTGGTTGTTATTCTGAAATTCTCCTCCCAGGTTATGAAGTAAGAGTGCTTTTTGACTTTCACTTTTGTTGTATAGTAATGCTTGTTGATAGAAATTGATAGCTCGTCCTTGTTGATTGATTTTTCCGCAGAAATAAGCCAATTCATAGAGGTTGTTAACATTAGTACTATCTCTTTCAATGGCTTTTAAGAAATTCTTGTAAGCCTCTTTTACTTTGCCATCGGCAGACAAAAGGCGGGCTTTAATCATATAGTTCTCAATTCCTTGTTCTTTGGCACGCTTAACCGTTTCTTCCTGCTCCAATATATTGACCCAAAAGTCATCAAGCTTTTCGTCGTCCATCAATGCAAGTGCCTTTTCGAGGCTGCCTGTTTCAAATTCCTCCAAGGCTTCTCTGGCAAAAAAGGAAGCCTGGTCGAGATCTACCTGTACCAGCCTTTTGGCTAATTCCTCTTTATTCTTATCCAACCGTTCTAATGCTTGTGTTAGTTCTCCTATTTGCTGGGTAAGTCCGCGCCGTTCTTCATCTGTAAGCTTGTTTTCTGTCAGTTGACTTCGGTAAAATTGGATTTCTTTATCTTTCTCTTCCAGTTGTTTTTCAATGGCTTTGACATACTTATCCTCTCTTTGATTGTATTCACCTTTTCTGACCATCACAATTCGTACAAGATCACCAGCTTCTTGGCGAAGTGCTACTTCTACAATCATAGGGTCTAATCCTGCTACACGGTATTGATCCTTTGTCAGTATCATTTTGACGATATCTCCAGGTAATTTCCCTGCGAAGTCCAACTGGAACTGACCTGTATCATTAGATTTAGTTGGATTAGCTCCTTCCGTTGGAGTGATCGATACCCCATCCACCGGAACACCTGTATTTTGATAGGTAATCAGGCCGATAAGCCGGTTGTTCTGGCTTGTTAAAGGATTGATAAAGAACAATAATAGGATAAAGGGGAAAAATACTCTTTTCATAACTATTGGTTTTCCACCCGGTCTAGCTCAACTTCAAATAAGCTGGAGTTGGGGTGATAAGGTCTGGATTTAGTTTGATAGCCCGCTTTTTGAATAGTAAGCTTGTAGCTTTCTTGAATTTTGTGCTTTGGCAAATTTAGTCTAAACCTGCCCAAGTTGTCTGTTTGAGTTGTAGTGTCGTTCTCAATTAAAATGGTAACGCCCATAAGACCACTTCCATTTTTATCTGTAATTAAGCCATTTATACGCCCCATGCTTTTGGCTCTTTCAACAGCCAGGTAAATAGGCTTGCCATCGTAAATGTAGGCCGTATCCGGATGAGCAACTTCAAAACCGTCGGCTTCTACAAACAAACCAATTTCTTTTCCCAAAAAGCGACGGTCAATTTCGCCAAAGTTAGTGCGTCCATCCTCACCAATGCGTCGGGGATCTCGTCGATTGCCAAAGTCCGCAATTAGTTTTCCCTTATTATCTAAGACAATATCTTGCCTGCCTTTTTGTCCATGTACATAAACCGTTAGCTGCAAGGGGGGATATGTTGACCCTGAATCGAAAAGCGATTGGAGGTTTATTCCGGAAAATTCTGCGATGCCACCTAAGATGCCGATGATCACACTTATGCCACCCACCCACTGCCACCGGGGCCTGCTTTTTGGCTTATCAGCTGTTTTGCGAACAATGCTTTTGTGCTTTGTAGCTATATTTTCCGGTACTTCACTAATGATCTGTAATAAAGCCCGATGGACTCTGGAGATGGAGATTTGTTGTTCCTCTTGTGTAGTTGTTCCTTGCCTTTTAGTCTTTGCGTAGGCTTGATACTTGGCAGATTGAAGGAGTACTTCTTCTTGTAATTCACCATCACCAATTTCTTTAGTGATTTCGAGAAGTTGTTGGATGGCCGTATCGGTTTTGCCTTTGGCAATAAGGTCTTTCAGGTTTTCTTTCAATCTTTAGAGATTTAGTTCTGTCTCTTATACACATCTCCGAGCCCACGAGACCGAG
>CAJXUM010000418.1 GCA_913060855.1 uncultured Lewinella sp.
ACTATCCTCTTCGTCGGCAGCGTCAGATGTGTATAAGAGACAGAAGGGGATTTAGGCAAGAATTTTCTTAAACAATTTGCTGCTTATAGGGTTACAAGAGCGATGAAAGATTTCGGTCATAATTGCTGTTTACGCCTAGCCAAATTATTAAAACCTTGCGCTGTCTCCTCAAATGAGGCATAGAGAAATTTAAAACAGGGAAAAGATGAATGTTAAAAGAAAATCATGGAAACAGTTTATTCCGCGCCCACTAGATGAGGTATGGGAATTCTTTTCGCGACCTGAAAACCTGAATGCCATCACGCCCGCAGATATGTCTTTTGAAATTATTACAGACCTCAAAGATGTCACGATGTATCAGGGGATGTTGATTCAGTATAAAGTTTCTCCCTTTTTGGGGATTAAATTGAACTGGGTGACGGAGATTACTCATCTCAAAGAAGGAGAATATTTTATAGATGAGCAGCGATTTGGCCCCTATGCCTTATGGCATCATCAGCATCATTTTGAAGTGATAGATGGCGGGGTTATGATGGAAGATATCCTGCATTACAAAGTACCCTATGGCCCAATAGGAAGTATCGCTGATGCGGTATATGTTGGCCAGAAGATTGAATCTATTTTTGAATATAGAAAAACAGCCGTTGATCAACTATTCGCTGAACAAACGGCTGTATTGAGTTAAATAAGCTATCTCAAATCAATCAATCAATCAATCTAAAACGTAAACCCAGTCCAAGCTGCGGTCTATAGTAGCGGTTTTCTCCTTGTAAATTTGCGTTGATCCCTGCCTTTGCATTTAAAGCGATTTTTGTCTTCAATGGCAGCGTCATATCTATGCCCACATAGATGCCTTCTTGCTTTGATTGCCATTCGTGAGGTAGGGCAATTTGATGGTCCAATACCTCTAATTGACTCTCTACGGCCTTCTGCTGGGAGAAGGTACCCGTGATTACTGCCTGTAGGAGCGTATTTATCTGATATCTCGTACCCACATAAAATTGACGTTGCTGAATGCTTCCAGTCCAGGTGCCCAGAATGGTTTCGGTAGAATTGGAGTTGAAGCTCACTATCGGAACCGAACCAGATAACCTTCCCGTACTATAAGAACCGCCAGTAATGAGTTGCCATTTGGGCAGAATCTGAAACCCTGCGGCTAAACCGACGCCTGGAAGGGAGGTGTTTTCGGTGGATTGTTCTCCTTCCTGGGGCATGAAATCACCAAGCTCTTCAAGCAGGGCTGTATTCTGATCATCAAAGAGTGCTTGGAGAATCAGATTTTGATTAGGGAATAGTACTTGCGTATGGGTAGCAGGTAATTCTTCATAACTAGCATATGCATCAAGATCAACCCTAAAACCGCCGCCAGGAACACCTGGTGTGGATAATACAGCGATGCTATATACCTCTCCTTTATCTTCATTTGTACCTCCCCGACCATAGCGCGAATCTCTATCTCCACGTCCTAATCGTAGTGGCTGTCCTTTGGTGCCATCCCGTCTGGGCTCTCCTCTGGTACGACCACTTTCCGTTTTTCTTTCTCTAAATTTTATAGGGAATCCATTTTCCGTAAACCACCATTGCAAGACTTCTGCGGTGTCATCCCCCCTGAGGTCGATGGGCACCTCTGTTCCAGCAGGAAGGGGTTTATCTGGGTTTTCTAGTTGGACAACATAAAGATCGGTTTTACTGTCTTTGCAAAGCGTTCGGCAGGGCTCTGGCATCTTAGCGAGTGCCCTTCGGCGGGCCTGATCAGCAGCAGGAAGAGTTGAACAGGCACAATGAACGGTTTGGGCATCTTTAAATACGCCACCCACTTTTTCTGGTGAGTCAGCATCTTCACGGCTTCGATTGATCGGCTGGATGGGTTTTGAACTTACAATATGTAGGTCATTGATGATAGCTCCTGCATTGGGGCCTTTAAAGCCATCGTAGATGTCATTTTTGAATTTAAAACTCGTCACTACATCCACGCCTGGTACGACTAAATTGGTAGACTGCTTGGATCGGTCCAGGTCTCCGACCATAACAGTGCCGATCGTATCGCCATTAAAAGTCCAATACCAGCTTTCAATGTGTAGGTCTTGTCCATTGGTTTCAAATCGTCCCCATACTTTTTGCCCATTTTTAACAAGTTTTGCTCCTTTTTTTCCGCGATTGGCCAAATCTATTTGACTCTTTCCTGCCGTATTGGTGGTGACTTTTCTTCGGAATTTACTACTCAAGTATTTTTCACCGGTCTTGGGGGCTGGATGAATCAATTCGACAAGGGTATCAAATTGAATATGCAAATCATTGGCATCCTGACCCGTGTTATTAATAAATACATAGTCTTTAGATGTCTGACTGCTCAAATTCGGGATACTCATCAGACAAAAGAGACATAGGCAAGTCAACTGAATAATAGTAGATCGTAACATGGTATTTGGTTTTGGTGTTAAGAATAATGTCCTTCTCTGATAATTTTTGTGGTCAGCGTTTTAGGTAGAAAGATTGCGACCAAAGGAAGCGGGATTTTTACCTAAGGGGCTGACTCAAAAACACAAAAATTGTCAGTGAACTAATAACGCTTGACTACGATTACAATATTCAGGCAATCCAGGGCTGTTACCAATTACAATTTTTACTTAAACTTCTGTTCTGAATGGAAAGGAATATGGGAGAATTCGAAGATAGAGAGGGACGCTATCAGAGATGAAAACCTGTTATACTGCCTATCTAGGACTAATTCCTGCTTTAATTATATATAAAGCACCAATAGTAGGGAAGGGGCAGATTACAAAAAAAGGTTAAAATCCTCGGAGCGGGTAGCAAGCATTGTTCTAATTACTGATTTTTCTACTGGATTTTACTGATTTTCAAGTATTGGACAGTTATTCCATCATTGATTTGTATCCAAAATATTCCTACGGGGTATTGGGAAAGGGAGAACGCTAACTCGGTTTTGCCCGCTACAAACTGATCAAATGGACGCAGACGGCCTAAGAATATTCCAGAGTGAGAAAGCAAATTGACCTCGAGCGCTTTTGCGCTGGTCAAGTTGAAAGATAATTGTAGCTGCTGGGAAAAGGGGTTGGGAAACGCCTTCAACTGATTTAGATCTTTTATCACATGTGCAGTGGAATTTGGGGTACAATCGCTATGGACAGCTAAGAAACGCTCTTTATTTGATCCAAACGCACCATGCTTTGTGCAGTATAATAGATAGGCTCTTTGAGTGAGCTCTTCCAAGGTTGAACAAGGTACATGCAGTGCCTTAATATCATCAACGGTAACAATCATAAACCGTATAGCTGGACTTTGTCGGAGTAACGCACCATTGACTAAAGCTTGTTCATCACAGATGGTATAAATAGTGAACCAGTGGAAGTTACTATTTAAGAGCTCAAGCATAACAAAGGGCTCTTCCGTATCAAATTCTTGTACCAAGCCATCGGAATTTTCATAGATAACATGCCAAAATAGCGCACGATCATCATTGTTCCATTGGAAGCTGGTCGATAGTTGATTGAAGTTTATTACTTGAAGATTGGAGGGAATAGGACAGTCCAGGGCACTATTGTCAAAATCTAAGAGGAGTTGACTACCGGTGTGTACATCTCCCGAAAGGCAGGTGTTCAGTATAGTAAAGCTATGTTGACCTGTATCTGCCGCTAGTTTGATCGTGAAAAGGGTGGGCGCTATGGTATTTATCTCTTCTTGATCGACTCCGTCTAGCGTATATTGATAGCTAATTTGATAACTTTCAATATCTACTTGTGTCTCTAAACTAAAAGTGGCTATCAGTCCATCCGTCGTTGCTTCCAATGCAATGAGGCTAATGCTTGAGGCATCACAAGAAGGACCTGTCTGTCCTTGTACATAGGAAGGTCCCAGGCATAAGCAGATGGAAATGATTGAGCAAAAGTGGGAAAGTGTTTTCATAAGCGCCCTTTCTTACAAGTTAGGCTTTTTGGCTGAAACTCCCGATCTTGGTAAAGTCTAATTAGGGCAAACGTTTCAAAGCTCTTTTCCAAATTTGTGAAATGGCGAAGCAGTGAAGTGGTGGCATTGGGGCTAAGAACTCACCATTGCATAACTTCTCCACTTCCTTATTGCGACTTAGCATTTTGATGTGTTTGCCCAAACGTCTAATGAGCAATAACTCTTCTCTGGCCACTTAGATTACTTAAGCAATTGGGCAGAGAACTAATCAAGATGAATGCACAAAAAACTACTTGGATTATTGCGAAGTATGTCTACTGCAGAGCACGAAAAGTTGAGCAAATTTGTTCGATCTCCCTATTATAATGAACGGAAGGAGTTAACTATACTCTTGGAGGCTTTATGTGCTTACGCACCCCATTTTGATGAAAAGGCAATGGAGCCAGAGGATCTATTCTATAGCTTGTTTCCTGCACGTTCCTTTGATAAATCGGTACTGAATAAACTCAATTCCAAACTTTTCCAATTGGTTGAACAGTTTGTCGTAGTTGAACAATTGAATAAGCAACCCTTTGACCAACATCAACTGAGTTTACAGTATTATGCAGGCAAACGTCTTGATCGTCATTTCGAAGCTAAGTTACGGCAATCTAAAATGGCTTTTTCCAAATTGAAAAAAGGGCACCCCACGAGAGCCAAGCATCATTTAGGTATTCAAAAACGCTTGGCGGAATGGATGATTACGCAGGATACAAGAACAGGAGATATCAATTTGCAATTGTACAATGAAGCGCTAGATGAGTTTTTTCTCCTAGAAAAACTCCCTTTACTTAATGCCATGATTGGTCGACAAAAGATTATCAATCTAAACTATGATAAGACTTGGATCAATGAAATATTGGCACATCTATCTGCGCAGGATTATCCTGATTGGCCCGCCATACCCTTATTGAAGCAAGTACTCCTTCTTCAAAAGAAGCCTGAGCAACCCCAGCATTATTTTCAGTTGAAACGCCTTTTGAACCAACAGGCGCAACATTTCCTTCCAGCTACCCTCCGTGGCTATTTTACTTACTTGGAAAATGCAGTGAAAAATATCTTCCCCATTTCTGCCTATTTCGAGGAGTTATTTGCATTGTATCAACAACAGTTGGAATTAGGAATTCTCCTGCATGATGGAAAAATTCATCACACACTCTTTAAAAATATTGTTCTTTCAGGTCTGGAATTGGGGCATTTTGACTGGGTGGAGTCCTTTATAAAAGAGCAGCACGCTAAGATCGTACCCGTCATTTCTAGAACGGATGCGCATTATCAAAACTTGGCCAATCTGTATTATTATCAAAAGGAGTACAGCGCAGCGCAAGAGATGCTGCTTCAGGCTAATCCGACGGACATTTACTACAAACTAAGCCAGAAAAGCCTGCTAGCTCGCATCTATTTTGAAAATAAGGAATTGGAAGTCTTATCGGGCTTCATGAATACCTTCACGAAGTTCATCTTTGATCAGAAAAAAAAGATTGCGGCTACTAAGGTGGAATCTTATCGTCTTTTTATCAACTCTTTGAGGCAACTGTGTCATCTCATAGAGGATCATCCTGCACATTTAGATGCCTTTGTCGCAGATCAATCATTATCGACTTCCGAAGGGCGAGAGAAACTAGAGAAGTTGAAAACCCAAATCGAAAGTAGTCCGGTTTTTTATAGCAAAAAATGGCTGTTGGAGCGAATTCGCCAGCTCAGCGCATAGGGGCTCTTAGACCTCAAACTTCTTCCACTTCCCTTGCATAAATAAGATAATGATAAGGATCGATACTAGGGTCTCCGCTATAACGACAGCCCAACATACACCTGCTAAGCCCCAACCTACCGTCAAGGCCAAGAAATAACCTAGTGGAATTTCGATCATCCAAAAGCAAATTAAGTTGACGATAGTAGGTGTCTTGGTATCACCTGCACCGTTGAAGGCTTGGCTAATCACCATGGCATAGCCAAATCCAATGTAACCAATGGCAAAAATCTGTAGCGCATGAATACCCGCTTCTAAAACGGCTGGCTCAGTACTGAAAAACGAAACCCATTGTGGTGCAAAAGCATAGTATAGAATCTGTCTCTTATACACATCTCCGAGCCCACGAGACCGAGGCTGAACTCGTATGCC
>CAJXUM010000419.1 GCA_913060855.1 uncultured Lewinella sp.
ACAGAGGCAATTGAGGTCTGCCCAAACATGCTCTTAATAACGGCTGCAGTCTTTTCAATCTGGATTTCGCCTACATTCCTTCCTTGAGCAAGTGCTTGAGCGCTTCTGTCAATTCCGGATGCTCAAACTTAAAACCCGCTGCCAAGATCTTATCTGCAGACACTTTTGTACTCGTCAAAACGGCATCCGCCATTTCTCCCATTGCTACACGTAGTGCCAGTGCCGGTGCAGGTAAAATAACAGCCGGTACACCTTTGGCCTTGGGTAATTGTTGGGCAATGGTTTTATTGCGAGCTGGATGAGGAGATACCCCGTTATAGATACCACTCATTTCTTTATTTTCGAGTGCAAAGATGAACTGTCGACAAAGATCATCGATATGAACCCAGGAGTACCATTGTTGGCCATTTCCAAAATAAGTACTGGTAAGCGCGTAAAGCGGCAGTAGCATTTTCTCTAATGCGCCGCCTTGTGTCGAAAGTACTAATCCGATGCGAATGGCGACCGTTCGGATGTCGGTTTGCATGATGGCTTGGATACTCTTTTCCCACTGGATACAGCTTTCAGATAAAAAACCAATGCCAGGGCCGTCTTCTTCCCAAACCTCTTGCTCCCCTCTGTCACCATAATAACCAATAGCCGCTCCAGAAATGAAAGCCTTTGGAGAATGGCCGGTTTCCTGTAGGGTTTTCAAAAGCAAGTGGTTACCTTGAACGCGACTATTGATAATCAATTTCTTCCTGGCGTCTGTCCAGCGTGCATCTGCAATACCTGCTCCAGCAAGATTAATGATGTAATCACTCTCTACGATAGCGTTTTCATCCATTACACCTTTGGCTGGATCCCAGTGATAGGCAGGGTAGGGACTATCGGATTTAGGATTGCGACTTAAGTGTGAAACCTGATAGCCTTTTTCAGTGAGTAAGAGGCTGAGCCTACTTCCGATCAAACCCGTACCACCAGCGATTAGAACTTTTGCCATTTTATTGTTTTTTTTGCACTAAGCAATGAACAGAAGGAAGTAGGTATATCAACCAAACCTTTGTTCCAAAATACGGAACTTCTTCTTCATTCATGGCTATGCTTAGAACTAAATTCTAGATAAAAAGTTTTGATTTCAATCCTTCTCTAACAATTTTAGTGGTCAGTGTTTTAGGTAAAAGGATGGCGACCAAGGGAAGCTAGATTTTTACCTAAAACGCTGACTCAAAAACACAAAAATTGTCAGAGAACCATTTCAATTTGTATTCATACCTAATATTACCATGTTAAGAACTGCCTATCTCTTTATCTTTATACTTATTTTTCTTACTACTAGTTGTGGTTCTGATCAAAAGCCAATTGAAAAAAAAGTAGTTCCTAGCTCGGTTACAAGGGCGAATCCAAAAGATGTTGAACCAGAAATATTGAATTTCCTACAAGCCGCTGCAGGCTATTTCAAAAATCACCAGTTTGAAAACGGCCGATTTGAGTATGTCCTCAATCCTGAGGGTAAATCCGGGCGTAAAGATATTTACAATGTGGTACGGCATGCCGGGGTGGTATATGCTCTGGCGATTTATGGCCAGCATACAGGCGACGATCAGTTTAGTGGCGTCTTGCAGAAATCAAGCCAATATCTCTGGGATGTCAATATAAAAGCGGTGGACAATACAGGGCATTTAGCGGTTTGGTCGGTACCAGGCGAGAACTTTCATATCGATTCTTTTTGGAAGGCCAAATTAGGATCTACAGGTTTGGCGCTAGCCGGTATGATTTTGGAAGAACGGATCAGCGGGAATACCTTACCATTGGATCAATTACAAAAACTAGGAAATTTCTTGCTGTATATGCAGTTGGAGGATGGTAGCTTTTACTCTAGTTATCATGAGAAAGCAGGACGTATAGAACCCAATAAATACCAGTTTTATCCGGGGGAAGCCGCACTAGGGCTATGTGCTTTATACGAAAGAGACCCGCAAGCCAAATGGTTGGAGGGGGCGATTAAAGCCGTTAGTTTAACTGCTAATTCCCTAGAAGAAATGGAAAAAAAGGCGATTGATCACTGGGATTTGATTGCGATTGCGAAAATACTTGACTTGTTAAAAGCAGAAGGCAAGGACTTGTCATCCTATGATTACCTAATGGTGTATAGTCGAAGGTTGGTTGAGCGATTGTTAGCGGAATGGAACGCGAGTACGGTGAAAGGAAGCTTTACGAGTGATTTTGGAACGACTCCTATCGCTACCCGAATTGAAGGACTCACCGCGATTGCTCCTTATCTAAAGGAGAATAAAGAGCTATTGCAGCCGACCCTTACTGTCATTAAGGAAGCTTGTACTTTCTTGATGGATAGTCAATTGAAAGAAGGACCTTATCAGGGAGGCATCCCAATGGCGGTTCAGAAAAAGGAATATGAAAACAGTACAGAGTCTCGCTTTGCCATTGATACTTACAATGAGCGTGCAACAGAGATTCAAATTGATTACGTACAGCATGCCATGTGTGCCCTGTTGGGATATGACCAATTGTTACAGTTGGGGATGTTTGGAGATTAGGTCTTGTATAAAAACACTTAGCGAATAGATAAACTATACATCCATGGATATACTAGCAGGGATTATCATTTTGGGTATTTGTGCGCAGTGGTTGGCTTGGCGTATCAAGGTGCCTGCGATTTTGCCCTTGATCATTATTGGATTGCTAGCGGGGCCACTATCCACCCTGGTAAGGGAAGATGGTACCAAATGGTTGGCGCCGATTTTTGACCAAGAATTAGGAACTGGTTTGTTTCCGGGGGAGTCGCTTTTTTATTTCGTCTCCTTGGCTATCGGTGTGATCCTCTTTGAGGGGGGATTAACCTTGAAGCGGCGGGAATTGATGGAAGTAGGGCCTTTGGTGCTACAATTGATCACGGTTGGTTCCTTAGTCACTTTTATTGGAGCTGGATTGGGCGCGCATTTTATCGTTGGATTAAGTTGGCCCATTTCATTTCTATTTGGTGCTTTGATCATTGTCACTGGCCCAACAGTTATCGCGCCTATTTTGCAGAATATTCCGCTAACTCGAAATGTAGCTACGGTTTTGCGTTGGGAAGGAATACTGATTGACCCAATTGGGGCATTGGTGGCGGTGCTGGTTTTTGAGTTTATACAAACCTCCGATGGGGGAGTGGCTTTCACTTCGCATGCATTGGTGACTTTTAGCCAGATTATTCTTATTGGCTTGGCTTTAGGAACCTTGGCAGCCTTGGGTTTATACCAGTTGATCAAACGAGATTTGATTCCCCACTATCTACTTAATGTGTTTACGCTGGCTTCAGTCTTAGGCGTCTTCGTCTTTTCAGATTTCATCGCCCATGAATCGGGCTTATTGACCGTTGTAGTTATGGGGATGGTCTTGGGGAATTTAGAGTTTCCGAGACTGAATGAGATATTATATTTCAAAGAGTCACTTAGTCTATTATTGATCTCCATTCTGTTTATTCTCCTGGCCGCCAATATTGAGATGGAAGATTTGGCGCTTATTTTCCAGGATTGGCGGGGAATGGGCTTATTGGTTTTTGTCGCTTTCTTCTTGCGGCCAGTAGGGATTTTCCTGAGTACTAGAGGTTCGGAGCTGACCTTCAATGAAAAGCTCTTTGTTTCCTGGGTAGGGCCGCGCGGAATCGTGGCGGCGGGTATTGCTTCTCTTTTTGGCATCAAACTAACCCAGCTTGGCGTAGAAGGGGCCGAATATATAACGCCATTAGTCTTCATGATTGTACTGGGGACGGTGCTCCTCAACGCTACTACGGCTCGCTTTGTCGCCAAATGGCTGAAAGTGATTCAAGAAGCTTCAAATGGTATTTTGATTATTGGAGCGGCAAAAGCTTCGAGAGTGATTGGACAGTATCTACACGAAAATGATCGTCATGTAGTCTTAGTAGATAGTAATGAAGATCATATAAGGAAAGCGAAGAAATTAGGCTTGGAAGCTTTCAATGCCAACATCTATAATGAAGACCTCAATGAGCATATGGAATTGGTGGATATGGGCTACCTGATTGCTATGACAGCTAGCCCCCAAGTCAATGCCTTTGCTATAAAGCACTACGAGTCCGTTTTTGGTGAGAATGGCACTTTTCGACTGATTACTCAAGAGGAGTTGATGAAAGATAAATCTATTCCTGCTGATCAAAGTCTGTTTTCCTACCGAGATGACTTCCTCAATCTGAATGAAGTGGCCCGAGATTATCCTAGCATTCATGAGATTTCAATTGCTTCTTCAGAAGCCTTAGTGGCTTTACTCGAAAAATTGCATTGGGAGGAGCATGCGGTGCCTTTATTCCTTAAGTATTCCGATGGGCAGTTGCACAGCCTCACTGCGATACCTGGTGAAATGAAAATTGAAGAAGAAACCTTATTGGTGTACATGGGCAAAAAAATAGAATTGGCCCCGTAACGTCCGTAACGCCCCAATTTATTGGGGCAGTTCCCCTAGGTGAGATAAGAGGACAGGTAGTGGGACGTATGGGGGTATGGTAGCTAGGAATTTGTAATAACTACAGCCTGGCTTTTTGAAACTGGCAAATAAATTTGCCGTTTACGGGCTAGTGCCATTTCTCATCCAGTCCTTCCAACACAAATTCCCACAACATTTCATAAGGTACAATCTCCATCTCTGCACTTTGATTGGCTTTTTCTAAAGGCACAGATTGTAGTTTTTTCCAGTATTTATCGGCTTTCCGTAATACTCCTTTTTTATGGAAACTGGCTGCGGGTAGGCAGAGTAGCATTTTGATGAAACAATTGGAGCGGAAGGTGTCGTCTTGGCGGAGGTAGCGGTGGGTATAGGTTTGTAGGGACTCCATTTTATCGATGATGGCGCCGTATTTTTTTTGCTGTAAGAGGAAAAGGATTTGGAGGATGATGATGGTGATGTTGTTGCCACGTTTATCTTTGGAGTTTACAGGGACCTCATTAAGGAATTTCGCGATCCTAAACTTACCCAAACCTTCTGCTTTTTTTTGCTTAGGATTTTTTGATAATATAAAGTAGTACAAAAAGGCTTGGTGAATCCTCCATTGCTCTGCTAAATTGCTGAAGTAAATCTTAAAATTAGGATGAGAAGAGGCTTCAATATAAGAAGAATAAGCCTGCTCGAGATCTTGGGAATGATACGAAAGTATCATTAAATAATGGAGTGAAGTGAACCAATTAACGGAACCTGCTGGAGTTAATCTAATACAATCCTTCGTCTTTATTAACCCTTCCTCATATTGTCCCAATTTAATATGCCCACCAAGTGTCTTTATTTGGAAAATAAAAAAAGTTCTGTTGGAAGCTAGGTGCTTCTTAGATTCAAAATATTTTACAGCTTTATTACTAGTTGCTAGTAAATTCTTAAAGTCGTTAGCTATTTCATACCTTGTAATAAGGGTCAAAAAGGTGAAGAAATTAAACCAATAAGAACTGATTTCTTTGCTTTTTTCCAAAAGTTCTTCGCTTAGCATTTCAGCGTAAGAAATAACTTCCTTTTTATTCGCGGTGGAATTTACGAAATGAACATTTATAGCTGAATAATACTCTTCTGCTTTTAGTTCTCCAATGTATATCTCTGTGTATTTGGTGACAATTTTTCTATAGTAGTCAAATTTTTTCTTGTCTCCAATGAGCATTCCATAATGCAATCTTAATTCTTTGGCAAGTGAAAGGATGATGTCTGTAAACTCATACTTTTGTGCAATCTTCAGGGTTTTAATTGCCAACGGGATAGCTCCCTGCCTATTATTTTTGCCAATTAGAATTCTTACTGCTGAGGCATTTTTATAACAAGAATAGTAGGCTTTTTGAAGGTTGGAGTAACCTGGGGTATTATTATCAATTAAAAATAAGGTATTGTACAGCCGGTCTTTCAATTGCCGTTTAAGTCGATTATAGTATTCGGTCCTATTTTTTTCGTTTTGGAATAGCAACTTTGCTGCTTGATCGTCATTCTCGAATTTATCTTTACTAATCCCATCATAGAATTTATCTAGAAGAGATTCAGAAGTTCTGTTTTTACCAATGACTTCCACTTCTTTTATCTTATTCCTATTAAC
>CAJXUM010000420.1 GCA_913060855.1 uncultured Lewinella sp.
CTACACTATCCTCTTCGTCGGCAGCGTCAGATGTGTATAAGAGACAGGTCTTCTCACTTCTGTCTTCTCACTTCTGTCCTCTGTCTTCTTTCTCCCCTACCCTTTCTGCTCCGACAAAAAAGTAATTAAAGCAGCAAATTCTTCATAAGATAGCGAATTGGCTAATCCTGCTGGCATCATGGACATATCCAACTCTTCCCGTTCAAGAATATCTTCTGTTTTGATGGTAAACACATGTCCGACTATGTTTCGAATAACCACCTTTTCAGCTGACTCTTCGGATATAAATCCTACATAACTTTTATCCCCTTTGGCCTTGATGACCACCGAGGCAAAACCTTGAGAAATAGACGCATTGGGTTTTAGTATTGATTCGGCGATCTGATCACGTGTCATGATGGAGCCGACTTGTCCCATGAAAGGGCCTTTCATCGGTTCGCCTTTCTTTAAGCTGTGGCAGGCTACACAACCTTGTTTAGAAAATAACTTAGCACCAGCAATAGGATCTCCTTTGATATCAGCTACCGCCAGCATCACATCTTCAATAGAGGCTCGGCCTACCTGTCCTTTTTTATTACTGATTCGGCCCAGGTCGATTTTATTGTCGGCTGCGGCAATGTCCTCTTCCTCTCCCCCAAACGCTTCAATTCCCATTCGATGTTTACCATTCAATTCCGCAAATAAAGCTTTTTCTTCTTCATCCGCGGCTTCCCATTCTGACGTCAAAAATGCCGCGATTGTCTCAGAAGCTTCCCAGGTAATACCTTTGTAATAGGGCCCATGAGTGTCCGGGCGAGTACTCCACCACCAAGAGCCATCATAAGGCGCTTCTTTTTTATACAAGCGAGATAACGTGTTCAATATTTTGGGGCGCAAGCCCGCCGTTTCTGTTTGTTGATAAGCCGTAATTAAGCCATCTACAGCTCGTGGGCTGTGCATATACCGTAAGGCTCTAAGGGCTAAATCCGAGCGTTCACCAACGAGTGCGGCTACAGTAGCATCGACTGCATCTAGCTTCACCAGGGTTCTTACCGCAATATGCATAGGAATAATCGGAGCGTTAGGTGTTGCATGCAAGCCCTCGGTATCCTTGGCGGGGGCAATAGCCGAGGCCGGCACGGATACGTTGAGCAAAGCTTCTGCTGCTTCCACCTTTCCGATTCGTCCGAGGCCTACCATTCCGACAACTTGGATACGAGCGGAGGGATCTTTGACCGCTTGGATGTAAGGTTCCAGCGGGACTTTAGGCGCCCATGCTTTGCGATCGGTCAAGGCTCGGAGGGCGGATTCGCGCACGCTGGCGTCTTCCGTTAGGGTAAGTAGATTTTCTATTGATTCTTCTTTTGCTATTTGTGCATAGGTAAAGATGCCTGCAACACGCGCTTCTCTACTAAGCCCATCATCCTTGGCAACTCGCCATGCAATAGCCGCCGCCTTGCCTACGGGGCGCTGCAGTAGCTCCTGCTGGGCATGCAAACGCGCGACAGCACTTGGACTTTTTAGTAAGCGACCTAACTTCTTGAGAGAAAGTGAATGAAGCGGTGCAAATGTTTCTTTTTCCCAACCTTTCGGCACCGCTCGAATAACAAAGCCCTTATCTGGATTTCCGCGATACCCCGCTCCATCCCAAGCAGAGAGGAAAAGCTGTCCTGTCCCATCGATATCCAAATCTGTGATTTGTGGTAATTCAATGAATTTTTCTTCGGTTTGCTTAAAGCTCGCTCCATCGGGTGTTACTCGATGAATAAAAAGCGTATTTCGTCCCCAGTCGGCCATCATCGGAACCTGGTTGTAGGACTTCGGCCAGTTCGGCTCATCCATAAATAAGGCACCCGTACCAGAACCTCCTCCTACATCGACTAAGGCTGGAATTATTTCATCCGTAAAATGCTTAAAGAGTACCGGATAACCGTATTCTCCAGATTGAATCTGATGGGCGAAGCGAATATTCCATCCGCCCCCGTCATTGGTATTACCACGGGTGTAAATATTCATGAAAGGATCGATAGCCACATCGTAGATGTTCCGCAAACCATGCGTATAGATTTCCATTTCCGTGCCATCTGGTCGAACTCTAACTACGCCACCTCCCAACATTGTCATTTTCTTTCCGCTCCGATCTACAGCATCGTGAAATCCGAAATCACCCACCGCTATATAAATCCAACCATCAATTCCCATTCGGATTCCATTCGTCGAGTGATCTGTTCCTCGGCTTTGCAGGAATTTAGGTGAGCTGATATTATGAATTAAGGGCTGGGGAGGTCCATCGGCGATACCGTCTCGATCAAGATCTTCAAGAACGGCTAAATCCATTCCTGAAGCAATTCCTGTTTCTTTGGAGAAAGTCGTATACAATACATAGACTTTGTCTCCAATGGGGAGTAAGCCCCGTGGGTTATCTACCTCTGCAAAAACGGTGTGTGCATCTGCAACGCCATCTCGATTAGCATCTACTAATTTAACAATACGACCTTTCCCCGGATCTTTTCCCAAAGAACCGATCATATCTACCCCGACAAACACCTCTCCCGTAGGAGCTACCGCTATACAAGCAGGGCTTGGGGTAATATCCGGACCTACGAAATAGGAAAAGGAAAGTTCAGCCGGCCATTCGAGGGCCGTTGTCATGGAATCGCTGATCGCTTGGTAGGCAGTAGGATCTTTGGTTTCAATCGAAGGAGTAGACTCCTCTTGACAGGCTGTAGCGAATAGCAGCACTGCCATAAATCCTAATAACTGAACTAGGTCGTTCTTTACTTTACTCATTTGCACAAAGTGGTTTCGTTTCGTTTGCCGCTAAATTTACTATATTTTTTGTGCTTTAAGTAACAAAGTAGGGTTAATCAGTAACCGGATCATAATCTAGTGTAGGCCACAAGCTCATGCTTGTTGGCCAGCTTAAGTGGCGCCTGCCTTCATACGGCGGGCAGGAGCCCACTGCTTAGAACCACGAACGAGCAGCGCTCGTCTCGAACATTCAATAATTGGGCATACATAATAGCAAAATTTTGATCTCCTAACAATAACAGCTTAGTATGTAAGAGTGAAAAACAACTTAGTATGTTTATGGCTTTACAAACACACGAGTCTGTTTGACTAAGTATTCCTATCTTTAATACGCTGTAAATTACAGCTCTAAGCTTATCGTTTTCCGTATAAAACAGGTTCTCTGACAGTTTTTGTGTTTTTGAGTCAGAGAAGAATAAAACAAAACAAAAATGAAATACCAACTAAGCACCTGTCTGCTCTGGTTCTTTGCCTCCTCTCTTATTCTTGCTCAGCATGCCACACCATTAGCTCCGCCAGAATCTGTCGGTATGTCAAGTGAAAGGCTCAAGCGAGTCGATCAACAAATGCATGAGTTTGTGGACAATGGGCAATTGGCAGGTGTCCAAACGGCTATTATGCGAAAAGGCAAATTAGTTCATTTTGACACATATGGCCTGGCAGATTTAGATAGTCAACAAGCATTGGACGATAATAGTATTTGGCGTATCTACTCCATGACTAAACCCATCGTTTCTGTGGCACTTATGATGCTCTATGAACAGGGTAAATTTCAATTGAATGATCCCCTACATCGCTATATTCCAGCAATGAAAGACCTTCAGGTACATACAGGGGGAAGGGAGACCGCTCCTGCCAAGCAGCCGATTCGTGTCATTGATATTCTCCGTCATACTAGCGGATTGGGTTATGGCTGGGGGCCTAATACTTATGTAGACTCCCTTTACAAAACGATGAATCGAGGCAGTCTAAAAGATAATAAAGCTTTTGTGCAGCGACTGAGTGAAATGCCGTTATACTACGAACCAGGAACGGGCTGGCGTTACAGTCTTTCTACAGATGTTGCGGGTTACTTGGTAGAAGTTCTTTCAGGTCAAACCTTGGATCAATTCCTGGCTGAGCATATTTTGAATCCCTTGGCCATGAAAGACACTCACTTTGAAGTGCCAGATGAAAAAGACAATCGATTTATCACCAATTATACGACCGACAAAACCGGCAAATTAAAGGCCATTGATCACCCCAAAAACAGTAAGTATACCAAAGAAGTATCGCTGTTTTCTGGTGGAGGCGGGATGGTTTCTACCGCGATGGATTATTTGCGTTTTTCTCAAATGCTCTTGAATGGCGGCGAACTGGACGGGGTGCGTCTTCTCAGTCCTAAGACAATTGAATTGATGACGCAAGATCACACAAAAGGTATAAGCCAGGCTGGTGGCCCCATCGTTCTTCCTGGAAGAGGACTAAGTTTTGGTCTTGGCTTTTCTGTGACCACGGATCTGGCAGCATCGCGAATCCTTGGCTCTGAAGGAAGTTATGGCTGGGGCGGTGCAGCAGGTACCTTCTTCCGGATAGATCCACAAGAAGATATGATCATCCTACTCATGATTCAGCTAATGCCTTACAATCATTTACGTGCTCGGGAAAAGTTTCAGACGATGGTTTATCAGGCAGTTATTGAGTGAGAGGTAGGCGGGCGTAGTTCTTCCGATAGGCTGCGTAAAAGCAGGCTTACCTAAATTCACGCCAAATAATTGATGAGCACAGAGGCACGGAGAAAAACAAACCTCCGTGTCTCCGTGCTGAATTTAGCAACGTCGGTCCCAGAAGGGCTTTTTACACCACTTCTAACCTATTCTTAATCCATTTCCTCGACCGCATATTCTTGCTGCAAATCCGATAACTTAGCTTTCAGCTCTTTAATCAAATCGGCCTGAGCGGGGTCATCGTAGATATTATTCATCTCCTCGGGATCTTCCTGCAAATCAAAGAATTCCCAAGTATCAATATCATTATAAAAGTGCATCAATTTGTAGCGGTCAGTACGAATGCCATAGTGCCGCTTTACGCTATGCGCTCCTGGGTATTCGAAGTACTGATAATAGATCGCCTCTCTCCATTCTGCAGCTTTGTCGGATAATAAAGGTTTCATGGATTTACCTTGCATCTCTGTAGGTACTTCTACACCAGCTAAGTCCAGTAAGGTAGGCGCATAATCTATATTTTGAACCAGCGCATCTATTGTAGAATTGGCAGCCAAGCCATTTGGATAGCGCATGACCAAAGGCGTACGCAAGGATTGCTCATACATGAACCGCTTATCAAACCAGCCATGTTCTCCCATGTAAAAGCCTTGATCAGAGGTATAAACGACAATTGTATTTTCAGCGAGGCCATTTTCATCCAAATAATCTAATATTCTGCCCACATTATCATCTACAGATCGGACACATTTCAAATAATCCTGCATGTAGCGCTGATACTTCCACAAGGCCAATTCCTTTCCTTCTAGTTTAGCTGCTTTGAAATCCTGAATGATCGGCTCGTAATAGGCATCCCAAACGGCTTTTTGGGCCTCATTCATCCGGCCATACTGGGACCTTTCATAGGCCGTCCGAAGACCGCTTTTTATTTCTCCTTCTTTATCCAATAGCTTATTGTCCCATACCAAGTCCATGTCCTTGTCGATACTCATTTTTTGCTGCTGCGCTGCGACTCGGCCTTCATAATCGTCAAAAAAATTGGCGGGTGGTTCAAATTCGACGCCTTCTAAGGTATTCAACAAGGAAGTGTCAGGCATCCAGATGCGATGTGTAGCTTTATGATGAACCAACAGGCAAAAGGGTTTCTCTTTGTCACGGCCATTCAACCAATTAATACTCTTATCCGTAATTACATTGGTCACGTAACCTTCCGATTGTTTCTTTACGCCATTCTCAACAAAATCCGTATTGAAGTACTGTCCTTGTCCTATCAACACTTCCCAATGATCGAAACCGGTGGGTTGGCTTTTCAGGTGCCATTTCCCGACCAGTGCCGTTTGGTAATTAGCGGCCTGTAAATGCTTGGGAAAGGTTGCCTGAGAACTGTCAAATCGCATCCTATTATCTAGGTGTCCATTGATGTGACTGTGTTTGCCAGTGAGCATCACCGCACGGCTCGGCGCACAAATGGAATTACTCACAAAACTATTGGTAAAGAGGGCGCCCTCCTCAGCAATTCCTGTCTCTTATACACATCTCCGAGCCCACGAGACCGAGGCTGATCT
>CAJXUM010000421.1 GCA_913060855.1 uncultured Lewinella sp.
TCTACACTATCCTCTTCGTCGGCAGCGTCAGATGTGTATAAGAGACAGGTATATATGGGCTCTGTATTACCTTTTTTGTATTTCAAGTCGGGTATTATTGACCCGGTTTTGAATTTGTTTATCTTCTTGGGCTTGTATTACTTTATTCTTTTTTACTGGAAGAAGGATCAATTTGAAGGTATCGATCTGCCGAAAAACAAGTGGACCTATCTTTTCCTTAGTGGGTTTTATATCGGAATGGGAATACTGACCAAGGGACAGGTAGCCTATATGATTGCAGCTCTGACTTTTTTCGTCTATTGGGTCTATCAGCGCTTTCGTTTTTATGTAAATGTCCCACAGTTTTTATTCTTCACCTTGAGTGCAACGCTGGTCACTTTCGCCTGGTACGGTATTGAGGTCTCCAAGAATGGTACTTGGTTTATAGAAGAATTTAATCGCTATCAATATCGCCTTTTTAGTACGCCAGATGCGGGGCACAGAGGCTTTCCTGGCTATCATTTTGTCGTATTATTAGTTGGCTGTTTTCCTGCCTCTATATTTGCGGTACGCTCATTTTTTAGTCTACCAGCAGATGAATATGATTACCAAAAGGATTTTCGACGCTGGATGAAATACCTTTTTTGGGTTGTATTGATCCTTTTCACCATCGTTAAATCTAAGATTGTTCATTATTCTTCGATGTGCTACTTCCCGCTAACGTTTCTAGCTAGTGTGGTCATCTACCGACTCATTAGAAACGAGATCAAGCTAAATTCATGGATGCGTTATGGGTTAATCACCGTTGGCGGGCTTTTCATCATAGCCACCATCAGTATACCTTTTCTAGCGATGAATATTGAACTCATCGAACCGCTCTTTAGCAAAGATCCTTTTGCCAAGGCCAACCTAGAAGCTGCTGTGAATTGGAACGGGACGGAAATTATTCCGGGTCTCTTGCTCATCGCCATTCTTTTCTTCTTCTTCAGGTGGATGAAATCAAAACGGGAACAGGCTTTCAAAATGCTCTTTGGTGGCACGGCTGTTTTTGTGCTACTCACACTCATCTTTTTCATCAAGCGGATTGAAGGTTACTCCCAACGAGCTGCCATTGATTTTTTTGTGGAACGTTCTGATGAATCGGCTTATGTGATGACGCATGGCTACAAGTCTTACGCCAATCTTTTCTATTTCAAAAAAGCGGCAGACAACGATCCCGTTTTTGATACCCGTGAGGAAAAACGCGAATGGTTCCTGACGGGCCCAATAGATAAGGATCTCTATATTGTAACCAAAATCAATAGGACAAAAGAATTGGAGGCTTTGCCTGATGTAGAGGAGATAGGTCGAAAAAACGGATTTGTATTTTACAAACGGAATAAGATAACTTCAGACTAAGCAGAGAATTTAGCTCCTGTGCTTTTGGCAAGATAGTTGGATCATTTATTTTCAAAAAGAGCTGAAAGATAAAAGACATCCTGGCTTTGCCCGCCGGTACCTGGCAAGCCAATGTTGCTGACAAAAATTGTCGGAGAAAGAAAAAATGTCCCCATATAAGTCTATTTTTGTTGGGACTTAAGGATAAACATGTTCAAGCAGCGCAGACCATATCATCAACTCAATGACGAGCAACTTGTCATCGCTTATCAAAAAAGTGGAGACAAGGCAATCGTAGGGGCATTATATAAACGTCACTCTCATAAAGTGCTGGGCTTATGCTTGAATCATCTGAAGAACCTGCAGGACAGTGAAGATGCTTTGATGGAAATCTTCCTACAACTCACCGAGGATTTAAAGAAATACAAGATTGAAAAATTCGAGCCCTGGCTCTTTTTTGTCTGCCGAAACTATTGCCTAAAGAAGTTCCGAAAACGCTTATTGCAAAAAAATGAGCAATTGGATGAAATTAGTTGGGATTCTTTTGTGGAAATCGGAGAAGAAAAGGATCATATAAAAGAGGAAGAACGTCTTGAAGCCATTAGCTTGGCCATTAATCGCTTGAAACCCGATCAAAAACGTTGCATTGTATTGTTCTTCTTTGAAAGAAAGTCATACAAAGAAATAGAAAACCTAACGGCTTTTAATACCAAGGAAATCAAGAGCCATATACAAAATGGTAAACGAAACCTTAAGAACCTAGTAATTGCGTAAATGGAAGAAAACCTACTAGTCCCATGAATCGACCCGAGTTTTTACAACAACTGAATAAAAAGCAAGCCAGTAAGGCCAATGATAAGTTTACCCAGCAATCATTAGAGGGTTACGAATACCTACCCGAAGGCATTTCTGCCCAAGACTTGCTGACCCGCATTGACCAAAAAATAGATAGCCAGACCAAGTCTTCTCATCGCAGTATTCGTCGGCAATTACCCCGATTGATGAGTCTAGCAGCAGCTGTGCTAGTACTTGTAGTGGCAGGGATTTGGTTTCTCCAAGACTCCTCCCCCACTGATTCATCCACCGATCTCTTTTCTCAATATTATACGCCCTTAGCCGTTGCTATCCCCAATCAAGGGATTGACCGAGGAGAGCCCCAGGAATATTCCTATGCGCTTTCTCCCATTACGGAAGCCCTACATCAGTATGAGCAAGGTAATTTTAAAGCCGCGAATGTAGTTTTTGAATCGATCCCGGTGGAACAAAAAAGTGAAGCGACAAATTTCTACCATAGCTTGTCACTACTCTCCGCAGGAGAAGTCGCCTCAGCCATTCACCTATTAGAAAAACTGGATACTACAGCAGAAGACATTAGATATATAGAAAATATCAAATGGTACCTAGCACTTGCCTATGTGAAAGTGGATCAGCAGCAGAAAGCGCTTCCTTACCTCGAAGACCTACAAGAAAGTAAGCACTTCCAACACAAAGCCAATAGTATATTATCCAAGTTACAGCTCTGATTTTGTTCTTTTGTACCGAAAGAATAACACAGCCAATATCGCTAATACAAGCAAGACAAATAGGCTGCCCTGGCCAATACTGACAAACCCGATCTTGGTTTTCAATGGCAATCCGGCCTGGTCCCCAACATATATAATACCTGCCCAGTAATAGGGATGTAAAAATAAGGGATTAGCGGTTTGTATATAGTCCTTTTTAGCCAAGTGTAGCGCTTGATCTTTCCCTATTCCATTCGTCAAGTTTTGATAAAACCTTTCCATAATTTTAGGGGTGGCTCCATCTTTTATTTGCCATAAAGTCATGATCAGATTGGGGCAGCCAGCAAAAGCGAAAGCCCTAGCTAGACTAGCAATGCCCTCTCCTTGCTGAATCTGACCATATCCTGTATTGCAGGCACTTAAAGTGACGAGTTCGGCCAGCAAGGTTTGGTTAAAGAGTTCGTAGGCATAGAGGAAGCTATAGAGCGAATCCTGCTCCGGAGAAGCCAACACAAAGCCTGAAGCATTCGGGTTTTGGTCATCGATCACGGTATGGGTAGCAATATGCAAAACCTCATAA
Source organism: uncultured Lewinella sp. (assembly GCA_913060855.1). Taxonomy (GTDB): domain Bacteria; phylum Bacteroidota; class Bacteroidia; order Chitinophagales; family Saprospiraceae; genus DT-111. Next base: position 3,439 of record CAJXUM010000421.1, read on the forward strand.
CGGCTCGCCTGCTTCCAAAACGCTCCTTTGGTCGCTGCCCCTCCATAGAGGTATAAGCCAGCAAAGCGTTCTTCCAGCATTTCCAATTCTTCTGTCGCACCTTTTAGCGGTGGGAAACGCATCAGTCTTTCTCCTCCTCCCTGTCGACTAGCAGTATAAAAAGGAATGGAATCCACAAATTTGGGCGACAAACCAAAGATTTCTTTGCTTGAAGCTCTTTGTTTCATCTCTTGGCCAAGCAGCGCTACTTGCACAGAGAAAAAATAACGTACAGGATGCTGCCACAACAGAAAAGGAGTTGCATCTGTGTACGTGGCGGCTTCGACCTCGGCTGTGAGCAATGCCTCAAAGGGAATATACCCCAATGCCCCATCGGGGATAATCACCAAAGATTTCCCCGCTAGCTGTTCTTCAATCGGCCCAAGAATGGTTTTATAAAGGCCAAAAGCCTCGGTAAAATAAGCATCATCCTGATTCAGTAAAGTGCTTCTAAAAGCCTTGACGTCCTTTTCTATCTGCACAAATTCACCTAATCGCTCCAAACCTGAATGGCTTGCACTTACCCAAAAAAGGTACAACTCATGATTACCGACGAAGTATTCCAACAAAACCTCATCTTCACCCAATAGGGAAGACCGGACTTTGTCTATTTCCAAATCAAAGGATTGGTATTTGACATCAAAATACTGCGGAAAATCGGACTTGAGAGATCGAAACAGTTCTTGCTGCTCCCTTCTTTTTCCAAAAAGGATCTGTTCCCATTCTCGCAATAGACTCGGTTCGACCGTCGGACCAAGGGCTGCAATTTGATTACTATAAAAAGTGATGTCACCTAATAACTGGTTTTCTTTAGCCACTAATTTAGGCGGCAATTCAGTAAATAATTTGGCTTGAATATCAGTAAGGCGTTCCGCCACTGCTACAGATCGGCTTTTTTCACTGAAATACAAGGCTTGTTCTACCCACTTATGATCTGCCGATCGATGATACAATTCGTATAGCAGTTCTATTGCATCACGGTACAGGGCAATAGCCGATTGAGCCAATAGGGATTTTGAACTAGCATTCAAATATCTTTCTCGGTTTTCAGTAATTAGTTCATCAGCTAGTAGATACAAAGAGATAACTGCGGCTTCTACTTCCTCACGATAATCGAGTAATAACAATTTCCGTAAAATCTGCCCTTTCATCACCAGCAATTCCATCGACAATTCAGCATTCAGTAAGCTGCTTAAGGTAGGATTTTCGAGTGCATTGACTAGGCTTTCATTGGGAAAAAGTAGGCTAAAAGCATATTGGATAGCCGCTAAAGCCTCTTGATAATTCCGCTGTCCGAACCGTATTTTGGCCAATTGTAAATATATACTAGCGTCTCTAATAAAGTCCCCTGTCGTCGCCTCAAGGGCTTTTTCGATAAAAAAAGAAGCCATCGTCCAGTCCTCTCTGCTGATATAGATAGAAGCTTTATAATTGTACAACAATTTCAATTGGCGATGCCCCTGTGCAGGGTTTGCGTTGATTCTAGTAATCCCTTGATCGGTTAAGCTTTCTGCTTTTGCCCAATCTCCCTTCGCATTGTACAAGCGGATCAAATTCAGACGAGGGGGCCAATTGTTTGGGTCCTTAGCTATCGCCCGTTCAAAGTTTTCTCGCGCTGGTTCAAATTGCTTAAGGTTGAGTTGGTATTCTGCTAGATTGTTCAATTTTACGCTTAGGTAATCATCATTTTCCCGGCCCTTCATAGATTGCTGCTGATAGTCAATGGCTTTGGCATAATCTCCTTTATTGGCATAGCAAGTGGCTAAAATGTGCAGCGCATCTGTAATGCCCGCTGGATAATTTATCTGCTGAGCAATGGCCAAGGAGGTATCTAAATAAGCCTGCGTTAGGTTCCATTGATTCCGGCGTAAGTAAGCCAAGCCCAGGTTATAATAGGCATCTGCCGCTTCTTGCGATAATCGCCCCTTAGTACTAAGACTATATTCAAATCCCTGTTTATAGTAGGCCATTTGTTGATCAAAATTCCCAAGGCTAGAATGAAATACGCCGAGGTTTTGCAACAACATACTATATTCTCCGAATGCCATTGGGTCCAATCTGCCATCAATGATCTTCTTCGCTTCTTCCGTCACTTCTAGGGCGTCTTGGTATTCACCAATAGCATACAAACATTCTCCCTTCCAAAAGTAGTAGTGTGCCAAGGCAGGCCAATCCGCATTGGCTTCCAAGCTAGCTAAAGCTTCTTCCAGCAAGGGTAAAGCCGCGCTATACTCTCCTGCATCTAATAACTGATCGATTTGTTGCAATGCAGACTCCGGTAGAGTCTCTTTCTGTCCCATTGAGCTGGACAGGAGATATAAAAACACAGCAATGACTAGGCCAAGGCGCTTTTTTATCATAAAGGGTCCTCTTCTATTAAAAAAAATTTATTGCTTTGGGGATACTTTTAGATAACAGCGGCTAGAAGCCCTACATCCAGGCTTGTGGCCTACATGCAAATCCCTTTCTCGGCGCCGTTTATAGCAGCATGCTCGAGAATGGTTTTAAAGAACTTCAAGATTAAATCTCAACTGCGGATTGGAATATACAATGTTTTTTTTGCTTGGCGTATTAGG
>CAJXUM010000422.1 GCA_913060855.1 uncultured Lewinella sp.
AGATCAGCCTCGGTCTCGTGGGCTCGGAGATGTGTATAAGAGACAGCTTTTATGGGGGAGAGATGGCGTGTGCGGGTATGCTATATGCGCCGATGATTGGGGCCTTCTATCCTGGACGCCCAGCCGTCGCCTATAAAGAAATGTATAAGTTGGGGATATTTGATATTGGCTATGCGAGAGATATTAGTGGCCTCACGGCGGCTTTGGTCGCGGAAGCCATGCGTGCGAATCCCAATCAGGATTCCCTCTTCAATACGATGGTCAGTACTGATCCTGACAATTACTTCCGTTCGCGTTTGATTGGGCGGGCGGCCTATCGGATCTTCAAAGATGCGGAGGGAATTGCCCGTGAGGCGAAAGAGGCTGATCTTTCCGCTTGGGATGAAATGGAACTAAGTCTTCCTCCCTATTTCCCGCATGATAGCCTGTATTATCTGCAAATGCAAAAGGCTTTCGAATTGCTGGATGCCAAAAACCAAGATATTCCCTTCCATGCTGGGGAAATCCATATGATAAATCTAACCGCCTTGCTTTTCTGTGATTTAGATTTTAGTAAATCGCTAGAATTTGTCACCAATTTTGGCCGTGATAATGATACCGTGGCTGCTGTAACAGGTGCCATTCTGGGCGCTTATTATGGCGCAAGTCAACTACCCGCCCACTTAGTCGATCCCGTTTTGCGTACCAACAAAAATGAGTTGGGGATCGATTTGGAAATGCTTGCAGAGCGATTGGAGCGGGTGGTGAAACGTAGATAGTATAGATTACTTACCTACCCCATATAATACAAAACCACTCCACATTCGAGGAGCTGTCTTTTTGTCTTTTAGCAACTGCAATTTCGCAGTCTGTAAGGCCTTTTCATACGATTGTCCTTTTAATTGGGCCGCGTAAAAAGCTTGCATCAAGGTATTGGTGTAGCGATCGTATACCGGCCAAAGCGCACCAAGTGTATTGGGGCTACCCGCCACAGAAAAGGCTCGAGCTAAAGAAGCCACTCCCTCTCCCTTGATTACCGGGCCTGCATTTCCTTCACAACTACTCAACACTACCAATTCGGCGCTAATCGCCAGTTTTTTGATCTCGGGTAGATATAGGATGCCATCTTCTTTATTGCTGTTTTCTTCGTTCTGGTTTTGTGCAAAAGCGATCCCCGCATCAAGGAGTTGATCCGTATCGGTGAAGCTATGCGTGGCCAGGTGTAATACGCGCGCGCTGGCGGCGGCAGTCTTAAAGGCTTCTTCACTTGCCGCTTGTTTTACCAACACTTTGGCTTCTTGCCCTTCTTTGCTAAACAAATCAGCGACTCTAGTCACCTCTTCTTCCGCAAAAGGTAAAGCATTAAATTTGCGCTTGCGCTTTGTGTACGCTGAATGGTCACCCGCTTGTTGGCCTTTTTCTCTAAACTCATCTTCACTACCATTAACCACAACCAGGCTTTTATCTTCTTCCAAAAAATTCGGCGCTATGCCCAAGAAGTCATATTCGTAAGGAGTCGTTGATTTCTCAGTGGAAAAGGCTTCGGTTAGTGCTGTGGCATAACGTACACTAAATTGCTCAATGAGGTAATCGTATTTGCGATACTTTATCTTTCCCTCCTTTGGTCGATTAGTAAGGAAAGCTTCGAAAGGTATACTAAAAAGCTCCTCGTGTGGAACAATCAATAGTCTCTTTTTCTGATTGATAAATCGCCCTATGGGAAAAATCAATTTCCCATATAGATCACTGGCATGGAAAACATAAGTCGTCCCCTCCATCTTCTTCAGCGCGCGTCGGTAAGCCTCTACCGAGCTAGCCAGGTCGGGTAGGCGAAGTTTAGGATCAAGTTTTGAGTAAACACCTACCCCCGTATTGGGTTCTAGGGCAGGTGGGTTGAATAATTTTTTGATCGGCTTTTTACTCCAGGAATGAGTGTAGGCATTCGGCAATTCCATTCCTTTAATTCCCTTATCTGTCACTGCAAAAATATAGTAATCTTTAGCGCCGAGAAAGTAGGATATGACCGCTTCATCTGATCCGATTTGCTTTTGCACCTCTTCCACTATTAGCTCTTCCACCGGACTAAGGTGACTGCTCTTGGGTAGTTCTGACTGATAGCTGCGTAAATTCCGGCGAGCTTCCTGCAACTGACTAATGGCTTCTGACTCATTCGGTTGCACTTCAAAGTTGCTTTGTGCCGACTTCAGGGCTTCCCGTAAACCCAGTTCCAAAGTAGCTTTGGTTTGTAAAAGGTCGGAAGGTCTCGCCATGGCCTTGGTTATCATCGCTTTGCCGCGCTCCGCTAACACAAAGGCCTTATCGATATAACGCTCGTCCTCCGTGCTTTCTGCCAATTTTAGCGCCACCTTTATCCCGGGTTCAAATAGTGCATATAGTTTTTCGGTTAAAACCAATCGGCTCGCTTCGCCGCCCAACGTGGCCAAGTGAGCCGCTAGTAAGGTGGTGGCTACTTCGGTGCTTTCTAAAGCGATCTTCAATAAGGCATCTTTAGATTCGGTAGTTACTCCCGTAGCTAATAAATGGGTTCTTTGCCCCAATACCTGGATCAGCAAGAGCGGATCTAAAGTAAAATCATCTGCTTTGGGTATGTATTGCCAATCTCGGACTGTTGATTTAGGAAGCAAACTAACCAAGGCATTACCCAATTGCTCACGAGCCTTCGCTTCTTCTTCTTCCAATAGATAATAACGACTCAAATTGAGGTAGGTCCGTGCCAGTTCAGCGTGGTGCTTCCCAAATTGGCGATTGAGCAAGCTAATGGCTTTATTGTAGGTCACATAAGCTTCATCCGGCTGCGTGACTTCATAGACTTTGGCTAAGGTATTGTAGACTTGGCCCATTGTGCGATGTTCTCGCATAGCAACGGCTGCACTTAATGCCTTTTTGAGATAGGTTTGTGCGGTATCGTAATCCTTTTTTTTCAAATATAGTCGCCCCAAATTATAGTAGCCCGTGGCCAAATCTGGATGCCTATCCCCAAAATCAATTTCCAAGGATTCAATAGATTGCTTAAAGTATTGCTCGGCTAGCTCAAGGTCATTTAATTCCATGTAGGTAGCGCCCAAGTAGCCATCAATTAAAGCATAGACTTCACCCGATTCGATCGGAAAGTTCTTCGCATTTAATAGGAAATCCAAGGCCCTGTCCTGGTCGCCAGCCAGGAGATAGATTGCTCCTGAACGCATGTAGTTTTCACCCACTCCTTCTGCCCCCAATCGTTCCTTGAGCGACATCGATTCTTTATTAGCCGCCATCGCCTGATAGTAGGCCCCCAGCTGCATATAGTTATAACTCTGCAGGAAAAACGCTGTCGACTGGTCATATAATCGATGTGGAAACTGAGCGATATAGTCACTCAAGACATCATTAGAAGCCTGAAACTGCTGATTCTTCATCAGTGATCGTGCCAGGGCAAAGGTAGGGTTCTGTTGCGCTTGTACATTGATCGCCAATACTAAAATCAAGCTAGTAAATATTACTCTCATAAGTTTCGGTTGCATAAATCACTACTCTAATTCCAAACGGCCAAGCATTAACAAATCTTCCTCACTCTCCAGTCGCCAATAATATAAGCCCGGTGGAAGATCCGCTTGAAAGTCGAACTGAAGACTCGAAAGTGCTGTTTGGTAAACTTTCTCTCCCTTGTTATTTTCAATCTGCAAAAATAATGCCTCTTCAATCGTCCCGGCCCATTCAAATAAAATATTTTCTTGCACCTGAAAAATAGCCTTCTGCTGGGGGCTAATTAATTCCAAATCATCTCCCCTCACCGCATCGGTCAAGAGGGCTTCCATTTGTTCTGAAGGTACAAAATTGCTTGCGTACAAGTCCCGGTTATCAGGTTTGGACGCAGGAGTGGTAGGAATAGACGAAGGTTCGGTATTTTCTTTTTTTGGAGTGGTTGGCTCCTTTTCCTCTTTGACAATGGGTGTGACATCTTCTTTATTCACCTCTTCGTTCGCAATAGGCTGGTCTTGCTGAATGGAATCTTGCGCGTTTGGTCGATCTAGATAGCGATAAAAGTAAAAAGATAGACCCGCTAGGACGGCTACCATCACCCATCGTAGGACCTTCATTTGAACTAGTTTGCCTCCCGTCTTATTGTCTACCTCTTTCTCTTCACTGGCTTTATCCATCTCCGACAAAAGCGCATACAAAGCTAAGGCTTCCCCATGGCAAACCGAACAGTCTTCTATATGAAGCCCTACCTCCTTCGCTAAAGCCGTCCAATTCTCTGATTGCAGCGTTTCAGCATATAGGGCTATTCCCTCCTCCGTTAGATGTCCGTCCTTAGTTAAGTAATCCATAGTCTTACGGTTGGTTACTCTCTTTTATATGATGATGCATCCTCAAAATGGATTTTCTTGTTCCAATTTTAACATTTGCCAATTTCTCAGGTTTCTTCTTTACGCGTAAAATAAAGTTGTAATAACGCTTTCAGACTCTCTACAGTATGTGCAGAGACAGGGGGTGTCCCATTCAACAGCTCAATTATTCGCCGACTTACCCCATCTATCCAACGTCGTAGTGAATCTCCATCATTGTTCTTTTGCTCGATAATATTATATAGTTGCACGGCAATGGCATATACCTCCTTATCACTTAGCGTATCGTAAGCTTGGAAGAAGTGTTGTCGTATGAGCTCAATGGGTTGTGCCGTCTTTGGGCTATTATAGAATTGTATATCGGCCTCTATCAACAAAAACCGGACGAATAACTTGAGGTTAAATTCTGCCTTGTGCCGCTTGCGTTGAAAGCCTTTTAGAATCCCCTCTAATCGGTGCATTTCGTCTCGGATCGCCAATTGTTGTATCGGACTCAGTTGACTATCTGCGGTATGCAAAAGAGTTTCTTCGCCTACAAAGTCGGGCTGGCGACTGCGATGGCGGGCGATTTCTTGAAAGCTATTATAGACGACCTTGGAAAAATAAGTTTTCAATAGAACGGTTCCCTTGAAATGCGTTCGAATACTGGCTAGCTTTTTTTCTAGTAATTGTAGATTTACTTCCTGTACCAGCTCTTCTTTCTCCTCTTTTTGAAAAAAACCTCTAGCCATAAACTGCCTAAACACTATCTCCACAACAGGCTGATAATGAGTCAACAAACGTGACGGATCATGCACTAACCAATCACATTCTTTCTCATTTTGGGTCACTGGCTTCAAGTGTTTTGTTAATATTTTCTTAAAAGAAAAAAGATTTTTCCGAAGCACTCTCTTCGTAGCATATAAGTTCACGAAAGTAAATAATTCACCACTAAATCCAAAAGTAATGAGACGCAGTATCCTAATCGTATGTAGCCTATTTCTTTTCGTCTCTTGTGGCCGAGAACGATTTAAAACTTATAGTTATGAAAATTTTGCCGATCAACATCAAACCCTAGCCATCCTACCTGTAGCCACCTTTACCAGTGGCAGAATCCCGAGAGAGGTGTCCGAGGAACAGATTGCACAGGTAGAAGAGATGGAGAGCCTTGCTTTCCAAATTGAGTTGTACCATCAATTGACTCGCCGCTCGGGCCGGAATTATAACAACATCAACATTGACTTCCAACATATAAATGAAACCAATCATCTCCTTGAAGAAGCAGGAATTGATTTACGCTCTTCATGGAAGACGCCGCCAAAAGAATTGGCTGAAATACTGGGCGTAGATGCGGTCGTCATCACCAATGTTGAAAAAGAACAATACTTAACCGAACTCGAGTCATTTGGCCTATCTGTGGTCAATACCATTGCTTGGGTATTTAGTGATGGTTGGTGGCCATTATATGGTCAAAATAGGACTAGTGATGTTTTGGTGTACTGTTCCATTTTAGATGGTCGCACGGGTACCCCTGTTTGGTCAACCAACAGAACTTGTCCGACTAGCTGGAATCGACCACACAATGAAGTGGTCAGAAGCATCACACGCACGCTTTCGCGCAGATTCCCGTACCGAATGGGTGATCGATACTAATTACTTATTAGACTTTATTATGAAATAATTTGTATGGAGCTAAATTATCTTTTGCAGCAAGTCTTCGTTCTTCATCA
>CAJXUM010000423.1 GCA_913060855.1 uncultured Lewinella sp.
CGAGATCAGCCTCGGTCTCGTGGGCTCGGAGATGTGTATAAGAGACAGCTGTTGTCCCTTTTTGCTTTTAACCTTTCTTCCTCATTTCCGCCTGGCGCATGGGCATGCTATCAATCAGGTCGAAGATCAGCTGTGGCTCTACCACTTCTGTTTTCTTCATTTTCACCCCTCCGTCTTTTCCGATTAATAAAACAGCGAAGGTTCCTACTGCTATATTGAACTTTTGTCGAAAGGCTTTTAATTCTTTTGTTGTTAAGCTTTTTCCCTCAGGCGTTTTTCCTTCCCGATCATAAATCTGATAAATGACCAAATTTCGATCTGCTAAATCGGATGGCTTAGCGCTTAGCTTAGTGAATTGTGTCTGGGCTAGTTTTTCGGCGGCGCTACTGCCGAATACAAGGATTACCCGGTCTTCCCAACGATGAGTAGTTAGGTTTTGCGAGCATAAAATAGAACTGGCAAAAAGTAAAGACAAAGAAACAAGAGGAATTTTCATAGACAAGCTGTCATGTAATAGACTAAAAAGCGGTCTCTTCTAGCCAAGCCACTTCGCCTTCTTCTTTATTAAAATCTACAAAGTAACGACCTGTATAAATGAAATTGAAATTCAACTGCTCGCGCAAAAGCTCAAATTGGCTTTCACTTTCCGCTTTTTCAGCGATCCAGTCTATGGCTTCGAGGCGATTTGAAAATTGCTTTTTCATAATGGTTACTTTTAATAGAAAATAAAATGTCTAGGCTTCTTCGATAGTCAATAGGTTTGTTGGTGAATAGGTGGCTTATACTAATTTGTCATTTCTCCATTTATTAGGCTAGAAATATCGACTAATTAACACCCCTACTCTATATATGTTTTGAAATGATAAATAATTCCTATCAGGTAATGTATTTAACGATATTTTAAGGAAATAAAGTAGTGGGGCAGACGTATAGGGACCTATAGGCACAAAGTGTGCCAAACTAGTCAAGAGAAAGTTGGGCCGTGTATAGGTGATCGGAAGAGTAAGGAAAAAGTACGCTTAGTGATGCACTTAGGTACTAATAACTCAAGGTCATCAATTGTTTTACATCGCCACTTATTTGTACCATAAATATTTTATCATATTCGGTTTCGCCCAATTGACTCAATTTTTCTTCCCCTAAAAGATGGTTAGCCATAGTCGGGACCGTGTTGGAATGCCCCACGATAACAATGGTTTTCCCCTGATGAGACTGGACCAATTTATCCAATGCCTCTAAATCTAAAGGAGGATACTCTTGTACTTCTAGGCCTAAAGCCATGGCCAGGGGTTGAGCCGTTTGTTGCGTACGCTTGAAAGGAGTAGAGTAAACGCCCACCACATCACTCTGGTGTAATAGCTGTGCTAAGTGTTGAGAACGAGTCGCACCATAGATGTTTAGGTCTGGATTACGGGTGCCATCATCTCCTTTCTCTGCATGTCGTACTAGTATGACAGTAGTGATACCGGCCGTATCTATAGGAAGGGCGCTAAAAAGGGGAGAGGAAAAGAGGGAAACGCTAAGACAAATGAAAAGGACTAATAGAGAGTATTGCTTCATGATCTTTTAGTTAATTGCCGGTGAATTTGAATTTTTTACCTTTGAGTGGTTCCAAATCTATTTAAAAAATACTAATTGCGGTAGCAAAGTAACAACTTATTCGGAACTGTCGTTTAAAGCCTAGGTAAAAGCATGCTTGTCTAAATAAGCATGAACCTAAATACCCAATAACTAATCAACTAACAAACACCAATGGCCATCTCATTAACTGCCGAAGCCGTTATCCTTGCCATCAATGCGGCTATCAAACTCGGGAAAAACCTGCAAAGGGCTTACGCGAAAAGCGCAAAATCAAAAACCATTTTCTTACCGCTTCCCAAATTCGATATTCGACCGAATGCCGATCGAGCCCATCGTTTTTTCACTTTAGCGGATGAACTGAAGGGAGGGAATCAATTTGTGACTCAGATAGAGCGGCTCCAATTTCTCTTCAAAAAATTTGAAGATGGTCTCTTAGTGCCAGAACAGGAGGAGTACGTAGATTATTACCAGACCCTTAGCCTTCAACTAAAAAAGGATGAGGAACGCAGCATCGATCATGATGGCGTTAACACGGATGATTTGGTCGCCCTACTGCGAGTCAAGCAATGGGAGGATGGCAGCCAGCCTCGGAATAGCCCTCTTGAGATGGTGGCGGGTACGATTGTGGAAATCGGGATCGATTACTTCAATCAGGTGCCGGGGGCTTTGAATGTCAATTCGACTTTCGGACGCACAATGCGCCATTTTCTGACGGGCTTGGATCGGGTACGCTTCAGTGAAACAGAAGACTTGCGTGACCTATCCAGACAGGTCGTACCGAAGTTATTTATTGCTGCGGCCGAAGCCGTCAAGGATTTGAAGGGCGAATTGACCAATGATATCAAGTTGCAAGCTTTTATAGAAGCGACTACCCAAGGAATAGTTAAGGATGTGTTTGCTCGCTCGAAAAATAAGCATGATAATGTACCCGTACAGTGGGGGCAATTGCTTTTGCGTAGTATGGTGAAAAATGCAGGGCATTACGTTTTTCATTCTCCGGCTGACCTGTTCAACACCAATGAAGGCGCCTCCTTGTTGATTCAAAAGACAGGTGGTGTTTTAATGGACATCATTTTGTCTGATCCAGATGGTATCAATTTGCAAGCAGGCTTCAATGTCGATGCATTAGATCGCTTGGTGAAATCGACTTTTGAGGTAATTGCTTTGCACCCTGAGTTGATCGACAAGCGCGATGGATTTAGGGAGATTGTGAGAGGGGTGAGCAAGGCCATGGCTGAGGCCGGCATTAAAAATAGACCTGATCTATTACCGGAATTGGTACGCCTTATTTTGGAACATACCGCCAGCCACCTGTCTACTTTGATGGGGAAACCAGGACAGGGAACTCGCTATCTATTGGTAGAGGCCGTCCGGGAATTATTATTAGTAATAAGTAAACACGATACACCAGGTCCGTGGAAACCTCGTTTATCCAAACGACATATTCTCGCCATTGCCAATCACATTCTAGATGAAGTAGTGATGAATCCCGACTGGATTTTGGTGGAATTCGACAATAAGAAATTATTACAGAAAGCATTGGAAGCGACCTTCGATGCGCTATCTACCATCCCGGCTGAAGAACGATTGAACCTGGATGTACTGGAATTGCTGATCCAATTGAATATACGGACAGTAGCGACGAGTCAATTGGTACTCGAGAAAGTGCCATGGGGTTCCGATACGGAGAAAGTCGTGATGCTAGAGCAAGCGCTGAACCTCGTCTTTGCCTTTGTATTTGATAAAGAAAAAGTACATCCCGCAGAACGAGTCGATCTCCTGATAGACCTCCTGGAATATGTGCTAGAAGTAATCATTCGACAGTATCCTGATGAAAAGGGGTTGATCTTGATTGACCTGATTCTATTTAAAGATCCAAATGTCAAGTATACAGGAGGATTTGATCGAGCATTGGCTGAAGAACTGATTGATTCGGCCTTGCGTGTTTTGGAAAATCACCCCGACTTATTGACGACTAAGGTTTCACTCCAGAAAATAGTGAGCGGTATAGCTCATTCATTGAAAGCCTCTTCTTTCCAACAGCCGGGCGCCTTGCCCGAACTGCTACGATTGGTCTTGGATTATACAGGGCGAAATCTTTTCCTCTTGCTAGAGGCAGAGGAAGATGAGCCACAGTATCTTCTGTTGATTGCATTAGAGGAATTATTGCAGGCCTTATCCACGAAAGCGAATGCAGATACTTGGCAGCTGCGACTGAGTTGGAACCAGGTCTTACTCCTAGTCGAAGAAGTTTTTGATCATTTGCTCTTACATCCTGAATGGGTGTTGGGCGAAGCGGATCAGCCTTCTTTATTATCGGAAGTATTGACCGAAGTTTTTGATGCTTTGCGATTAATCCCCAAGCATCAGCGCATAGATCCAGCGACTTTAGAGCAACTGATCCAATTGAGTTTGTATACAGCTGCCGCTAGCCCCAAAGTGTTAGGAAAGATAAAGTGGGGTAGCGATGCTGAGGAGAAGACGATCCTCAAACGAGCCCTATCTTTGGTTTTCCATTTTGTATTCGAAAAGTCGACGGCTAAAGGTGCTGAACGAATTGGGCTATTGATGGAACTGGTGGAATATGTTCTGGACGTCATACTTGCCTATCACCCAGAAGCTAAGGGCTTAATACTGATTGACCTCATTCTTTTTGAAGATCCGAATATCGATTATAGAGATGGTTTTAATGCCGAACTGGCCGATCAGTTGATCGAGGCAGGATTAGATGTCTTGCAGGCTCATCCCGCATTGATTAGCGAACAACTCGCCTTCCAACAGATTGTAGTGGGAGTGAGTGGCGCGCTTAGTGCTAGTGATTTTCGATCAGCTGGCTTATTGCCAGAATTAGTGCGGCTTACGCTTTCTTACACAGCCCAAAACCTCCAATTGCTAGTCATTAGCGATCAGCAAGAAGCACGCTATTTACTGGTAGAGGGGGTGAGATTACTTTTAGTGCAATTATCGACAAAAGAGGCTGCGGGAACTTGGCGTCCGCATTTAAGTGGACTGCAACTGGTGGAAGTTGTCGAAGAGGTACTGGATATATTGGTTCAATACCCAAGCTGGCTAATAGCAGAAGCCGGAAAAGATTCCCTCTTTGAGACGGTTTTGGAATCGACTTTTGCGGTTTTGGCCCAGGTGCCCAAGGAGCAGCGACTCAGAGGAGATACCTTAAGCTGGTTGATTCAAACGGTACTGCGCACTGCCATTTTACATCCGACCATTTTGGACCGCATCAAATGGGAAAATGAAGCGGCTAAGGTGAGTGTGTTGCAACAAGCCCTAGATTTGGTTTTTGCCTATGTTTTTTCCAAAGACCATTCAGGGCAGGATCGATCAGCGATGCTAGAAGACCTGTTGTCTTACGTACTGGAAGTACTCATTGCTGAGCATCCCGATAAAACAGTGCTGTTGCTCTTGTATTTGATCTTCTTTGAAGACGAGGACTTGGTTTTCCGGAAATCATGGAGCCAAGACGAAATCGATGATTTAGTAGCAGCAGCATTACTGGTTATTGAGGCTCATCCTGAGTTGGTTACTAAAGATCTCGTTTTCCAGAAAATAGTAAAAGATACAGCGCAAGCCGTGAGGGCTAGTAAGCTTTCTACGCCAGATTTATTTCCAGAATTGTTGCGGCTGGTACTCGTTTCTACCGCTGATAATGTAGAACTGATTGTCGGTATGAAAGCCAATAGCCCTCGTTATATCTTGGCTGTAGCCTTGGAGCAAAGTCTGCGGGTACTAGCTGCAAAACCCAAACGAGGAAAATGGAAACCTAGCCTTTCTGCCGAGCAAATCGTAGAAATTACAGCACTAGTACTAGATGCAGTGGCGGAAAATCCGCAGTGGATCACTCGAGATAAATTAATGCAAGAATTATTGCGAGTAATTTTCGCAGCCCTCGAGGTTATTCCGAAGGACCGACGGATTGGCTATGAAACGATCCGGCATTTGATATTGCTGTCATTAGAGGCGGTATCGTTCCGTAAACAGTTGATAATAGAGATCGTTGAAGCGGATGGTAGTCGAAAGAAATTGGTCTTAAGTTATGCCTTGGAAGGTCTCTTTATCAAGTTATATGACGAAGATAATCAATCTGCCGGGACCTGGACATTGACACAAACGGAAGTAATTCATGCCCTCATTGAGTGGTATTTGTTGCAGCTTTCGGAAGGGCCTGCTAATCAAGCCGAAGTAGACAAGGCTTTGGCGGCTATTGATGAAGCGATTGTGAAATTAAACAGCAATTTAGCCTTTAGTATAGAAGACCTCAAAATGCTTTTAACGGAGCAAGCCACGGCTTAATGAGTTAATTTTTTCACCCTCATGCTTATTACTTAGAGAAAAAACACACATAAAATGAAATACTATAAACATACTATTCTATTTACGCTATTGTTAACCTGTCTCTTATACACATCTCCGAGCCCACGAGACCGAGGCTGATCTC
>CAJXUM010000424.1 GCA_913060855.1 uncultured Lewinella sp.
AGAAGGTGTTTAGGAATAGACGGGTGAAACATTGACTTTCAATGGTTTGCAACAAAATCAGCTATCCATTCTTAAATACCTTCAGAGAAAACCGATCTACACATGCAGCGTCAACTCGCTTTACTATTCTTTTTATTTTTTTCTATTTCATTTTCTGGTCAAGCTCAATCTTTAACAAAAAAAGATTATGCTCGGGCGGTAAGTTTTATGTGGTCTAATATTGACAATAAGGCCGCATTCAATCTTCACATCACCCCTTACTGGTTTCCAGATAGTACGGGCTTTTGTTGGATCAATCAAAGCTCAAAAGGAAAGACCTATGAAAAGATCCTTTTTTCCACCAAAAAATCAGCTCCTTTATTTGATCATCAACAAGTGGCCGCACAGCTCCAACAATTACTGGGCGAGTCCGTGAAAGCCAATGATCTTCCCCTTGCCAATCTTGAATTTGAAACCAGCAATCAAGTTCGATTTCAAGCTAAAGACAGGCCTTATATTCTCGATCTAAAAACAACAAAAGTCTCTCCCTATAATCGAACGGAGGCACCTTCTAGTCCGTATGAAAGGCCCTCTCCCGATGGAAAATGGATCGCCTACAGCAAGGACTATAATCTCTTCATCAAATCAACGGAAACAGGTAGAAGCTATCCGCTCAGTACCAATGGAAGAAAAGGGTATGAGTATGCTAGCTATTATGGTTGGTTTGATAAAATGGAAGGAGAGAACGGGGAAAGGCCAAAGCGGTTCTCAGTCAATTGGTCCCCTGATTCCAAGTACCTACAAGCGAATATTTGTGATCTTCGATCAGCAGATAAGATGTATATGTTGGACTGGAGTGTTGATACGCTTTACCGGCCTAGGTTGTTGTCCTATTATCGGGGATCACCCGGGGATACGACTATGGTCCATATGATTCCCGTATTTTATGATATCGAAAAAAGAACACAGATTCGTACCACACTACCCAGGCAGACGCATATCAATGGTATATCTTTTCGCTGGTCGGCTGAAGTGGGTAAGGTGTATGCCTATTATTCAGAAAGAGGATTTCAAAAAACGAATATTCTACAGCTGGATTTAAGAAGAGGTAGGTCTACGAATCTTATCACTGATCGAAGTAAAACGAATATTGATAATTTTTCCTATTGGCTAATTGAGAAACAAGATCAACTAATTTTCGCTTCTGAGCGCAGTGGATGGCGGCAATTGTATCGCTTTGACCTAAAAAAAGGGAATATTAAGGCTATTACAAAAGGAGATTACTACATCGACCAGGTAGCTCATATAGATGAGGAAAACGGTATTATTTACTTTCTGGCAGCCGGAAAAGAACCGGGCAGCAACCCTTATCATAGGTACCTATATTCCGTCGATTTCCAAGGAGAAAACCTCCAGCTACTCACACCAGAGAAGGCACATCATCAAATCAGTTTTTCTCCAGATCGTCAATACATTTTTGATAATTACTCAACAGCCACCCAACCCACAAAGTCGGTCTTAAGAATGGCTACAAATGGGCAAGTAGTGAAGTCGGTCTCCCAGGCGGATATTTCTGCCTTAAAAGCTAAAAAGTGGAAAGCGCCTCAAGTTTTTGAAGCCATCGGCCGAGATGGAAAGACGAAGGTATATGGGGCGCTATGGAAACCGACCAACTTCAATCCTTCTCGTAAGTATCCCATTATTGACCATAGTTATACAGGCCCACACACCCAGGTATTCCCCAAAGACTTTCGGCGGGTCTTAAGTACTAGCAATCAGGCGCTCGCCGAATTAGGCTTTATCGTCATGATGGTGGATGGCTTAGGAAGCGCTGGTCGCTCCAAAGCATTCCATGACTATTCCTATAAAAACATGGGCTATAATCTAGCTGATCATGTCCTGGCTATCCGGCAATTGGCACAAAGGTATTCATGGATTGACGTAGATCGGGTAGGGATTTTCGGGCATTCCGCAGGAGGTTATGATGCCGGACATGCTATGCTACAGTTTCCCGATTTTTACAAAGTAGCCGTTGCTAGTTCCGCCGATCACGATTTCCGAATGGAGAAGGCCTGGTGGCCCGAAATGTACATGGGTTGGCCGGTAGATTCTGCTTATCATCGCGTTTCCAACATCACTATGGCCAAAGAACTCAAAGGCAAATTATTGCTCGTCCATGGTGCCTTGGATGATAATGTGAATGCATCTGCTACATTCAAATTAGCGGAAGCCTTGGTGAAAGCCGATAAACAATTCGACCTGTTGATTCTTCCTAGTCAACGGCATGGCTATCGTGGCACTTATATGGATTACTTCCGCAAGAAAAGGTGGAATTACTTTGTAGAGCATTTACTAGGCGCTGATCCGATTTGGGAGTTTGAGTGGGAGTGAGGGCGGAGAAAGTACTGCAGGTAATAGTGGAGAAGTCAAGTTACCGTCCGTAAATTAAGCCTGCTTCAAATGTTTCTTTTTATAAGCGCCGGGTGTCATGCCTGTATGCTTTTTAAACAAATGGAAGAAGGTAGATTTTGACGAGAACCCAGCTTGTTGCGCTATCGCAAAATTGGTGAATTGCTGATTGGTAGGATCTAGCAGCATTCGCTTGACTTCCTCTATTCGATATTGACTGACGTATGCATAGAAACTACTTCCAAAACCGCTATGCAGTAATTCCGATAACTCTTTTTCTTTCACTGCTATAGATTCAGCTAAGGTCGGAAGGTTTAAGGCTGGATCGAGATAGAGCTTCTCCTCCTACATCGTAGATTCTAACCTTAGCTTGAGTGAGGCGAGCAAATCCTCCGCTATTCGGTTCTCTTTTTTAGGATTACTCATGGCAATAAGCTCTTGCTTGAATAACATAAAATAAGCCCCGGCCAGACTAAATAAGGCCATTAAGGTCCAAATCGGATGATAATCCAAGCTAGTAGACATCATCCGGAATAGGACTAGATTGGCCGACAGCATAATACTCCAACTTATCAAGATGAGTAGTTGCACCCAAAGCCAGCCTTTCGCCCAGGAATCTGCTTGTTCTTCTTGCTTAATGACTTGCACAGACAGGATTAAGTAGTATAAACCAGAAAACAGAAAAGTAAACTGCTCAGCTACACCAATATAGTGATCGAAGTTGTTATAACGTGCCCAATCCCGCCAATCTTCTGGTCCGATAAAAAACAAGGTATAGGCAAGAACGACCAGTGCTCCCGGGAGAAAATGCCAGCGATCTTTTTTTGTCAGTTGTTTCTTTCGCTCGGCTCTATTTTTCAGGTATAAATAGAGTGCTGGCCCAGTCAGCAATAAGAAGGCAACAGGAAAGAATTGCCAGCGGATGGGCATGAATAGCGAATAGGAAGTACCCGATAATTGGTGCTTGAACGCATAGAAAACATGGCTGAGAAAAAATATATAAAAGAGCGCAACTAAGCCTTTGTTTCGATAACGAAGGAGGCCTACGATCCCCACAAATAATCCGAGGAAATAAGCTGGATAAAATAATTTGAAGTGGAAATAGGAAATGAAGCGTTCAACCTTGAACAAGGCTTCGAAAAAAGGAGAGCGAAGGCCCGTTGTTTTTATGAGTGGCATCATACAGGCTGGACAGTTTCCAGCTTGTTCAAAGATCTTTTCGGGGCTATGCATTCCACATCCGCATGGAGGACAAGCATAACTGCCCTTGGTCCGTAATGTGTGTTGGGTGGAGATCGGATTTAGCAGAATAGTACTGATAATTAATAGCCCCGCCCATATAACCGAAAAGTAAATACCCGGATGATTCATCGCCTTGATCACTTTATCTTAACAGTCGTATTCAGTCTGTACAAAACTAATTAAAAAGGAATAATCGAGCCTAGTGATGGTACATTGAATCAGCCTTTTTGCATGAACCTATTTTATTCGGCATTGGTGTGATCAAAAAAAATAACGTTTTTTTACAGTATTGTCCGTTATAAAAAGTGGTACATCAGCGCTTCAAATTACTATTCAACCGAATTAAATTTAGTGGTATGCAGATCAGTATTCGACCGGAAAAAAGAGAAGACTTCAATACCATTTATCAACTGGCGGCATTGGCCTTTGGTCAGGAGGATGAAAGTAGACTCATTGATCTCTTACGGAAAGATGAATGCTTTATCCCGGCACTATCGCTGGTGGCTGTTGATGGAGAGAAACTCTTTGGCCATATCTTGTTCACTAAAATCAGTATCGTTGATCAGGAAGGGCGATCGCACATCAGTTTGGCCCTGGCTCCGATGGCCGTCCTACCCGATTATCAACGAAAAGGAATCGGGGGGCAATTGATTAGGCAGGGATTAAGAATCGCTAGAGATTTGGGATATTCTTCTGTCATTGTGCTAGGCCATAAGGATTACTATCCAAAATTTGGGTTTGAACCGGCAGAAAAGTGGAAGATCAGGACGCATTATGAGGTTCCTAGTGATTACTTTATGGGATTGGCCTTGGTGCCTGATGGCTTGGAGGGAGTATCTGGGATGGTGGAGTATTCACCACCTTTCGACCAAATATGATCTAAATTTTAAGCAAAAAAGTCTTGACTAACCAGGCCATGATCAATTCCACAGAGCAGGGTTAGCCAAGATCAAGTGGTACAAAACAGTGCTATTATGTATAGCAGTCGATTTCTTATTTACCATTACTTAAGTCAGGCCAATTGGCATCAGCTTTAGTCAACATATCTTTTTCATTAGCATTCCAAGGAATAATTGTGTTGAAAGGCTTACCCTCATAAAAGTCATTGAAAAAGAGGTATAATTTTCCATCTCTAAACTTAAAGGTGGTTGGATCAGCGGGCACTGCTTTTCCCATATTAGCCATAGCGAAGGCACAGAAGCCGCCGTATTGTGGTAAGTACGCTTCTGGTTTTTCCTCAAATAGCACTTTGTTCGCTTCGGTACTAAAATAAAAATGGACATCTCCTTGCTTAGACATGTGCTCGGAACTTCCTCGCATAGCTTCATTTTGCGTAAAATAGCTGACGGGGTCATACCCATTTAAGGCAATCCCCTTGTCGCTTTTAAATACAGGACTTTGACTAAATGCTACTTGGCCAAAAAGAACTAAGTAACAAATTGATAATGTGTTTTTCATCTCGATAAAGCAATTTGATCAATTGTAATAAAATATCAAGACAAATATCAAGCTAAACACAAGTGCTTTATGTATCAAAAAGTCCATCTTTATTAGCAGATCATTCAATAGTTTGAACTTTCAGCTATCAACTATTACTTTTAATGCATGAATGGAATAATTAGTGACATATTTTCAACCATCCGATTTAAAACCGTCATCTATTTCAAACACGGTTTTTGTACCAATTGGGGAATGAATGTGCCTAAAGGTAGTTTTGCTCAGTTTCATATAGTAACAGCAGGAAGCTGTTTATTGTATCTAGAGGAGGAGCCGGGGCCTTTGCGATTACAAAGAGGAGATATTGTGATTTTCCCGACGGGAGTCCCGCATCAATTAAAGGATACCACATCTTCTGTCTGTATAGAAGGGAAAACGATCATATCTGATATAAAACAAGGCCTGGAGCCTTTTCAAGGAACCGAAATCAGTACGCAGCTGATCTGTGGGCATTTTGAAATGGATCGAAGCCTTAGCCATCCCATATTAGAACAATTACCCCCTTCCATTATTATTAAAGCGGGCCAATATGGTCGATTGGATTTAATTCAATCTATGCTGGAGTTAATTATGGAGGAGTTAGACCAACAACAAATTGGCTACCAAATCGTGTCGGGACGATTAGCCGAAGTCTTATTTATTTCTATCATCCGGCACTACTATATTCATCAAACTGCTGAAAAACTCAATTTATTCAAGGATACCTTGATTAGCCAAGCGGTCGAAATCATCCATCAAGATCTATCTATCAATTGGTCCATTGAACAACTAGCCCGGCAAGTGGGTATTTCTCGTACGCTGTTCATTGAGCGATTCAAATCCGCTTTAGGAGCGCCTCCATTCACCTATATTACCCTGTCTCTTATACACATCTCCGAGCCCACGAGACCGAGGCTGATCT
>CAJXUM010000425.1 GCA_913060855.1 uncultured Lewinella sp.
CTACACTATCCTCTTCGTCGGCAGCGTCAGATGTGTATAAGAGACAGACCCAAGAAAGAGCGTAGCGTATTATCTACTCGGCTAGATTCAGAGTTTAAAGTTTCCGTAGCTGTACTTAGGTTGTCTAGATTGACACCAGGAAGGTTGAAACCCGTGGAGCGAGCGAGGACTGTTTCATAATATCCTTGTTGCTGCTCATAAACCAATACACCATTTAAGGCATGATTACCGAAGTTCTTATTATAGGATAGAGATTGTTCGAAAGTTAATCCTCCACCTTGACTAGATCGAGTAAAGGCACGTCCATTAGCGGTTTGTCCCCAACCAAATCTTTCCGAGAAATAAGCTTTACCCTTATTCGCATAGAAGTTACCTCTTGCTGAGGACTTGATCCGAAGGTTTTTCGCTATCTCGTAGGACAAGTAGACATTTCCAAAAGATTGAATCTCATTATTTAGGCTGGAATTACCATTCACCAAAAGGTTCGGGTTGGTAACATCACCACTACGTAGCGAGACAACGCGACCATTTTCATCATACTCTGCATCATTATAGCGCGTCAAACCTTGTACCGGGCTAAACAACACAGCACTAGTAATCACACCACTACGACCATTTGCATTTTCAGAGGCCGCTGATACGACACCACTTCTACTGTTAAAACCAAGGTTGATATTCACCCCAGCTTTCAATTTAGGATTGATATCTTGGTCAAAATTGAGGTTGGCACTTACTCGCTCAAAATCGGATGACTTCACGATACCTTCCTGATTAGTGTAACCTACCGAACCAGCAAAGCGAGAATTATCGGTTCCGCCTCTCATGGAAAGTTTATAATTGGAAGAGTAAGCCGTTCTTAATACTTCATCTTGCCAGTCGGTAATAATGACACGAGGGTCGTTCAAGTCCAGCACATTACCAAATTCATCTCGGTAGGAACCGACAAATTGCCCTCTGGGATCATTCGGATTCCAAGGTGCATATTCATTCCACCAATCTACATACTCCTGAGCAGTCAACAGATCTAATGGACGAGCAATAGAACCAGCACTGTGGTACGTTTCAAAGTCTAATTCCGTTTTACCTTTCTTTCCTTTTTTAGTGGTGATAATAATTACACCATTCGCTCCCCTTGAACCATATATAGCGGTAGCCGAAGCATCCTTTAATACTTCGATCGATTCGATCGAACTAGGATCTAAGGCTGAAAGCGGACTAGTTGAGCTATTCCCAATTCCCAGGCCCGTACCGATGGCACTACCTTCAATTGCAAAACCATCGATCACATACAATGGATCATTACTAGCGGTAATAGATGTCCCACCTCGCACGCGAATCTTCACACTCTCTCCAGGGCCACCTTGAGAAGTAACGACCTGTACCCCAGCTGCTTTGGCCGCTAATCCTTCTTCAAAAGACAAAGGCTTCAATCGGTTCAATTCTTCCGATTTGATCGAGGAAATCGATCCCGTCAAATCTCTTTTCCGAACCTCTCCATACCCGACTACGACCACCTCATCCAATTGGGTGGCACTTTGTAATAGCGCAACATCAACGTTGGTACGTTGTCCGACCGTCACTTCCTGGTCATTGTAACCTGTGTAAGAAAAAATTAAGACTGCATCAGCACTTGGCAATTCCAAGCTGTAATTCCCATCTATATCAGTAATTGTACCAGAGGAAGTACCCTTTACTAGGATGTTTACTCCTATGAGCGTTTCCTTTTGTTGGTCCGTCACCACACCAGTAACGGTTAAGGCCTGCTGCGCCGCCAGCTCATTTATACCTATTCCCGACAGAAGGAATAAGCATATCAATGTTGGCCATTTGTTTAGTTTTGACATAAACCCGTGATTTTGTAAAGTGAATCAAAAGAGAATTGTTGTGTCTCTTAATAAGTAGCATTTAGAATCGCTGCTGTTTTTCTGGGCCTTCATATACAGCAGAAAAAGAATAAAATAAAGGTAGAGTGAATTGAATTTTTAGTAGGCAACTAATGGTTCTAGAAATACTACATATGGTTATAGGGCACTTTAACCACTAATTATTTGTTTTGGGTTAAAATTCAGCAGCTACTTAGTCTCGGGAGAACATCTCTTGCATAAACTGACTCATATGTACTATGAACTTCGTCCCATATTCATCATCTTTATCAGATGAGAGAAAATTTTGTAGGTAGTTGCCTCCCAGTCATAGATGTACGTATAGCGCCTTGGTTGATTCTACCTGTGCTTGTCAGCATTTCTGCCTGTATTTCGGATACTTCTTCACCGAGCGCTGATTCAGCGCTGTTTGAGGCTATCGATTCCGAACAAAGTGGCATCCATTTCAATAACCAAATCAAGGAGGATTTTGAGCATTTTTTTGGCTTATTCAACTATGTGTACAACGGTGCTGGTGTGGCAATAGGCGATATCAATAATGATGGCTTAGCTGACCTATATTTTACGGCTAATGAGTTGCCCAATAAGTTATACCTCAATTTGGGTGGCTTCAAATTTGAAGATATCACGGAAAGAGCCCAACTGGTGGAGGGGCCAGGTTGGGATAATGGCGTAGTCATGGCGGATGTTAATGGTGATGGTTGGCTGGATATATACGTCTCTCGGGGCGGCTGGCAAGATACCGATACCGAAAGGCGCAATCTGCTCTTCATCAATAATGGAGATGTATCTTTTACTGAATCGGCCGCTGAATATGGATTGGACGATCTAGCTTATTCGATGCAGGCGTCTTTCTTTGATATGGATAATGATAATGACCTGGATATGTACCTCAGTAATCGCCCCGATCGTTTTTTCTTGAATTATCGACAGGTTTTGGCTGGGAAAGGAGCCCAGGATGAAAAGTCCAGGGATAAATTGTATCGGAATGACGGTGGGCATTTTACCGAAATCGGTTTGCAGGCCGGTATTACGAATAACTATGGCTATGGTTTAGGCCTGGCTACCACAGACATCAACCAGGATGGCTTCACGGATATCTACGTGGCCAATGATTACTTGGAAAATGACTACCTCTACATTAATCAAGGAGATGGGACTTTTATAGAAAAAATCAAGGAATTTACCAATCACGTCCCTTTTTATTCTATGGGGGTAGATATAGTAGATATCAATAATGATGGGCTCGAAGATATGATCCAATTAGATATGCTACCCGCCGATTATATTCGCTCCAAAACCACAATGGCTTCTATGAATGTAAAACTGTTTGATGATTTGGTGAGCAACGGATTTCATCATCAGTATATGCACAATATGCTCCAGTTGGCACAAGGTCCAATGGCTGATCAGCGGGGTGGTTTCTTCAGCGATATTGGTCAACTCTCCGGTATTTCTAGTACGGATTGGAGTTGGTCTTGCCTGGGGAGTGATTTTGACAACGATGGCTTTCGTGATATTTTCATCACCAATGGTTTTAGGAGAGACATCTGGGATAAGGACACACAAAAAAAGTACGTAGAATTTCTAAATAGTCCGCAAAGAAAGCAACAATCAGATGAGGAAAATGCACAAGAGATCATCGAGATGTTTCAGTCGAATAAAATCGGCAACTATCTATTTCAAAATAATAGAGATCTGAGCTTCACCAATAAGGCCAAGGAATGGGGTTTGGATGAAAAAAGCTTTTCGAATGGAGCTGCAGTAGGTGATTTAGACAATGATGGGGACCTGGATATTGTAGTTAATAATATAGAAGGAGAGGCATTTATTTACCGAAACAAAGCGGAGACCACCGACCACCATTACCTAAAAGTAAAGCTCAAGGGACCAGATGGGAATAGTACAGGTTTAGGGGCCAAAGTTCGTTTATTCTACGGGAATGACCTCCAATACCAAGACTTTAAAACTGTTCGAGGTTATCTTTCAAGCGTAGAACCTGTTCTACATTTTGGGTTGGGTGATACGAGGTTAATTGACCAAATCCAGGTGCAGTGGCCGGATGGGAAGGAAGAAATCCAAACAATGATCAACACTGATCAAACTTTGCTGATTGACTATGCCAATGCTACTCAGCCGTCCCCTACAAGTTCGAAAAAACCGCAGCCCCTATTGGTTGATGCTACGACTGACTACTTTGAAGCTCCTTTTATTCACCAAGAAAATGACTTCAATGATTACAGATCACAAATACTTTTGCCGCATCAGCTCAGTAAACTGGGGCCTTGTCTAGCGGTGGGAGATATCAATGGAGATGGGTTAGAAGATTTTTTCGTAGGTGGAGCGCATATTCAAGCGGGGCAGTTTTTCTTACAGGGAGCCGACCAAAAATTCCAACTGAGCCATTCAGCGGCCTTGGAAGCAGATAGAAAACTGGAGGATACTGGCGCCGTTCTCTTTGATGCGGATGGGGACCAAGATTTGGATCTCTATGTTGTAAGTGGAGGGAATGAATTTCAAATTGCCTCTCCTTTTTTTCAGGATCGGCTGTACCTTAATGATGGAAGCGGCAATTTTCAAAAAGTTAATCAGCTGCCCCTGATCAACAGTAGCGGATCCGCTGTGATACCTCATGATTTTGACGGGGATGGAGATTTGGATTTATTTGTGGGTGGGCGATTAGTGCCGCTAAGGTATCCCAGCGCTCCCGATTCTTATTTATTGCAAAATGAGCGGGGCGTATTTACTGATGTCACCGATGAAATAGCGCCGGAATTGCGGCAAGTCGGCATGGTCACCGATGCTGTTTGGCAAGATATCGATCAAGACAATATAGCAGAACTAATTGTGGTAGGAGAATGGATGCCTATCACCATTTTCAAAAAAGAGAATGACACCTACCAAAACATCACCCAGAAACTCCAACTCGAGCAAAGTCGAGGCTGGTGGAATACCATAACCGCATCGGATTTTGATCAAGATGGCGACACTGATTTCTTGATAGGTAATCTCGGCCTAAATTATAAATACAAGGCCAGTCCGGAAAAACCATTTCACGTGTTTGCCGATGATTTTGATGGCAATGGCTCGAATGATATTTTCCTAGCCAAGCACGATAACAACCGGATTGTACCGATTCGCGGAAAGGAATGTTCTTCGCAACAGATTCCAGTATTGAACAAAAAATTCACTAGCTATAAGAAATTCGCTGAAGCAGATTTAGATCAGATTCTTGAAGGGAAAACCAAAAAAGCACTGCAATACGAAGCTCAAACCTTTGCCAGTATTATCCTAGAAAATGACGAGGGTCGGTTACGAATCAAACCACTTCCCATCGAAGCTCAATTCTCTTCTGTAAATGGCATTATCCCGGCTGATTTCAACCAAGATGGAACGCTCGACTTATTAATAGCTGGCAATAAATTTGAGTCTGAGATCGAAACTACTCGTGCTGATGGTTCTCCCGGTTTTCTTTTCACCCAAGAGCAAGATCAATTGACCGCCCTTAGTCCTCAACAAAGCGGCTTTTTCATGCCCTACAATGTCAAGGACTTATGCGCTATCAAGCTAGGCTCAACAGGAGAAATAGGGTTATTGGTGGCCATCAATGACGGCCCTCTGCATTTGTATAAAACCCAAACTAAATAAGCCCTTAGCTATAACATAAGATCAAACCCGTTCCAACTTTATCGGATAGGTGTTATTGGCCTTCCATTGGCAGATGTATAGGTTTTTGTCTTCATCAACACATACATCATGCCCATGATTGAATACATCACTATCTTGGTACATTTGCTGTAGTACCCCATTTTCATAAACAGGCGCTGTCCCCCCTGGATTAGAGACGACTTTATCGCCATCTAGAATCGTCACGAAACCTGTATTATCTACCCAGCCTTTCCCTTCTTTGGTCTTGGACCAACAAACGCCTGCATAAATATTATTATCATCTATCACGGGACGGCAGACATACAAACCAGGT
The DNA here is from genome assembly GCA_913060855.1 of uncultured Lewinella sp. Taxonomy (GTDB): domain Bacteria; phylum Bacteroidota; class Bacteroidia; order Chitinophagales; family Saprospiraceae; genus DT-111. The sequence continues at coordinate 5,866 of CAJXUM010000425.1, forward strand.
AATTCAACCGTACGTAAATAGGTCCCATCTAAAGTGAAATATTTCAGGGAATTCTCAGTACGGGAAGAGCAAATGAGAACGGGGTTATTGGGGTCACGCAAATCGACTGCTACTCCTGTCTCTTATACACATCTCCGAGCCCACGAGACCGAGGCTGATCTC
>CAJXUM010000426.1 GCA_913060855.1 uncultured Lewinella sp.
CAGCGTCAGATGTGTATAAGAGACAGGAATTGAAAGTTCATATGGAAGAAGCTTCAAATGTGCCTGGATCAACCATTCGACTTGGGATCTGGGAGGGTGGTGAGCTTCGTCAGATTGGATATCAACTTGGTGTAGAGTAAGCTATAATAAGCTAGATTAGATCCGACAACTTGGACATATTTGAACGGATCTAATCTGACAATTGTGCCAAAAAACGCTCCATTTACTGAAATTTGAGAAAACGATTAAAACCTGAGCGCTGACATCCCGGCTCATTATTCGAACTTCATCAAGTAGTCTGGAAAGTGACGATTATAAACTTCATTTGTTCAAACCATTCAATTCATCAGTAGCGTAAGTCCTTAGTCTGGATTTTTCATTAGTGCTCATATTTTCATCCGATTCCAGTAATGACAAAGATTGACGATAGAAACGCTTCGCCTGTTCATTGAATTTCTGCTGCATGGAATAGTACGCTACGTAATAATTGATCCTGGCAGATGCTGGATAACTGTCATAAGCCAATTCATACAGCCTTAATCGATAGCTATAATCTTCGTCCTTTTTCCAAGCTAGCCAGCTTCGATAATCCGTATAGAAATCCTTAGAGAAAGGTTGTGTATTTCCCGCTGACTTCAGTTGTTGGTAAATATTTTCAAGCGCATCGAACCCTTCCTTCAAAAAAGTATCTTTAAGTACGGCCATGTTTGGCGGAGTAGGTAGACCTGCTAAGACAAAGGTGGTATCGATATGATCCCTGGATGTCACAAAAGAAGCAGCAAATAATTCCCCTGCTTCTCCCTTTATCTTTTGATTTAGAAATCTTAATACGAGTTCATTAGCGGTCTCGAATCCTTCTTTGGTGTTCCCAGGGTGTTCTCCAATAATGTCTGGGATGAATTCATCAAACATTCCATAATTCAGCATGGCAAACTCAGACATCTCGGAGAAGTGTGCATAATACCGATCGGCATATTTCAAATGGAAGGTGTATTCCGGATCTATGGCTGGATGGGGCGAATAAATGAATAAAATCGGTGCCCGAATGTTCTCTGGCTGATAAAAAACCGATTCGTTTAAAAGCCTTTGTTCAAATGAGCTAGGCAATCCTCCTTCCAGGCTGATCAATGCCTTGAGTTTCTCATTCCTTGATATTGCAGCTGCTCCCACAGAGGAAGAAATCGCATTGGCGAGTATAGCAACCTGATTCATATCCACATTTGATTCCTCACTGATCTTTCCCAATACAAACTCCAGGTCATCGACAGCTACCTCTAGGCCAATCGTAGAGGTTTCAAACCCAGAAGAAAACCTTCCTTTCGGAACGAAAGCAACCGTTACATAACCATGACTTGCTAAAAACTCGCAGGTGATATTTTGAAAAGCCGGGCTACCTCCATTCGGGTAAATGACAACAGGAAACGATCCTTCTACAGCTACCGCATTCGAACGAGCAAAGACCTCCAGGTCAAGGAGCTGATTCAATTGTGCTGTATTGAGGTCTAGCTTGTTTTCTGCGTCCCGAATATTTCTCAGGTCTCGTGTTTGAGCAATAAATGTTTGCCTTGCCAAGACTTTTTGTTCTTCGGATTCACTAAAATTGGTTTGTCTACCTATTAAATCAACGTAATCCGTATATTTCAAGGGATCACCAGAACGGGATTTCGCAGGATACCATACATTGATTTGGAATTGTCGCCCTTTTTCGGATGTATGATCTTGGTATAAGTTTCCGTCCCAGTCCGAAAAAGGAACAGCATTTTTTGTGAGGTCATAAGTGAATAAGGTCTGAAACCCAACCGGGTATTCCCCCATGGGAAGATTACCCATAATAGGGAAATCGTCAATTGTATCTTGCCTTTGACAGCCTAGGGCAAGTAGGAGTATAAGAATGGTTTTATATTTCATTTTCGTGTTGCAGTTTCAGTCCACATGGGGTGTAGTTCAAGTGTAGCATCTTCTCCAGCTCTAGGATACAATCCCTGCCAGATGATTTTATCTTTGTCCTTGAAATTGATGCTATGGATGGATTCATATCCTTGCGTACTCCGACCTATTATCATTTGAGCATCAGTGTCAATTTCCCATGCAGTTACCCCCAAATCGGGGTAGTCGCTCGAGAAGCTTAAAAACTGAAAATATTCCTTCTCAGGATGGTAGTTGATGAGGAATGTATAGGATCGATCTCGGCCATGCCGCTTTCCCATTGTCTCACATTTAATCCATGAGCCATCCATATGGTAGGCGCATTCACGTGATCCAGTTTCTATATATTCTTTATCCGTGCCCGCATATACGATTTCACTGACTTCCCATTTTCCAATTAAGAAATCGAGATCCTTTACAGATTGGGCATTTAAATTAAACAATCCGCATAGTAGAAATAGGATAGGTAATTGTTTCATGTTTTTATTGCTTTATAGCTACATCATTCATAATGTGTTTCCAATCGCGCTCGCCTCGAAATTTGCTGTACCAGCCATCCCATACCAAGCGGTTCCGATCTTTGAATGAAATGGTGGCGCGAAAAAATTGATTGTTGAAAACACTTCGGGGAATGATCGCTAGAATTTGTTCATTTTCTTTGTCCAGAAACCATTGTTGCTTGTCGTGTTTGGGGAAATCATTGGATAAGGACGTCACCCAAAAGCATGCTTCTTTCTGATCATAATTGATCAGATAAGTATAGGCTCTTTTCTTAGCCGTTTTAGTTGAAAATGTGGAAGACTCACATCGGATAAAACTGTCATCCAAATAATAAGCACAAACCCGTGTGCCATTTTCCGTATAGGATTTATCTGTTCCAGGAAGAATGGTCTCGTTTACCTTCCAGTCGCCAATTAGAAAATCCAGGTCTTTAATGGATTGAGCGTCTACTTTGTAAACCCCAATCAATAGCATAAAAATGATATATTTTTTCATTCCTACTTTTTTTTGCTGGCTACATCATGAAAAATGTGTTGCCATTCTTTATCAGATGCTCTGAATTTACTAGACCAACCATTCCAAATAATTTGACCTTTAGTGGCATAAGAAATAGTACCCCTAAAAAAACGATCTCCATTCACATTTTTGGGCGTGATCGCGATGAGTTGCTGGTTTTCTTCATCCAAAAACCATTGGTGTAATCCATGCAATGGGAAGTCATTCGCAAAGTTTGTTGCCCAAAAGCAATCCTCTTTCTCGTCATAATTGATATAGTAGGCGTAGGTTCGTTTCTTTCCGGTGTGCGTGATGACGGTAGATGCTTCACATTTTATGAAACTCCCATCCAGGTAATATTCGCAGGTTCTAATTCCTTTTTCCTGGTATTCATTATCCCTACCTGGTAGGATCGTTTCTTCGACCTCCCAGTTTCCGATTAAAAAATCTAAGTCATTGATTGATTGGCCCCAGATAGAAGTGGTTATTGAAACCAATAGCGCCGCCAAAGCTATTTTGTTCATCATCTAATTTGATTTTTGACCAAATTAGGAAAGGAGTAAATCTAAAAGGTCTCAATACCTGTTTTTAGGTCTCAAAACCCGTAGGTGGCTAAGTATTTTCTGATTTATACTCTTTGGGTGTTTTTCCTGTATAGGATTTGAATACCCGATTGAAGCTTGCTTTAGAATTAAAGCCTGCGTCATAAGCCAGGCTAAGTATTTTCAAGTGATCATAGTCTGGGTCTTTCAATCGCTCCTTTACTTCCTCGACGCGGTATTCATTAATTAATTGGAAAAAGTTCTTGCCTAGTTCCTGATTGATGGCATTCGAAATGACTCGTTCTGAAATATCCACAAACCTACTAAGGTCAGATAGGGATAACTCCGGGTTCCTGTACAGCTTATTGGATTCAATCGATGAACTTAGTTTTTGAATGACTTCAGAGTGTCCACCATCAACTTGTTCGTTTGCTTCCTCCAGGTCGATCATCCGATGGGTTTGCGCTTGTTTGAACCCGCTTATACTTAACCAATACAGTATGCCAGCATATACAAGCAAGGCAAAGGCTCTTGGATCATCCCATTCCTGAAGGGTGTATTTTCCGCCCGCAATCATGCTAGTGATGAGAAAAACCAGCATTAGAACACACGATCCTGCAATAACAAAAATGAATCGACTAACCCATCGAAGATCGATCATTTCTGTATACGAGACATTGTTCAAAAGAGAGCGTTGGTAGGATTTAACCAAGTTGAAAGAAAAGACCAGGTAGGTCAAAACGGATAAAATAGCAGCAGATTCCAGAATTTCAGCCACATGATGAAACCATGGCCAAGGATTAGTATTGATTACAACTGCATGATAAATGCTATGGATGTAGTTAAGAATAATGGGTGAAAAATGCCAGAGATCCTGTTTTCGAAATGAAACCGGGCTTTCCGTAAGTGTCTTGATATAGAAATAAAAGGCCGGACCAATCCAATACGATAAGGAGAACGGGAGCCAAGCCAGCCATTGATAGGCATTCCAAATAGACGCATCCAAAATAAATGGGGTAAACGTTAGGCACATAGAAAGAATGGTCAGGGAAAGAAAGCGATTCGCCTGCCGATTTTCCTTCTTCTCAAAGAGCAGAAAAGCAAACACAAATCCATTGAGTACCGAGCATACCGTTATCAGCTGAATAGGTGAAATCTCAAAAAGCATTCATATTTACGTTAAATATGGTTATGGTTCTTTGTTTAATACCCTCTTAAAATATTACTTTATTTCGTGACAATTTCAATTATCAGCCTTTTTTTCATGTTTGTGTTTATGGAACTCAATATGAGCTTTAGCCCCATATCATTCAATAGGAAAGGAAGCAGGCTACTCAACACTTACTAAGGTACAGTAGAAATTGAGAGATTCATTCTCCATATGCTTGTCTTCCTGCCGTGCAATTCACCAGAAAAACTGCTTCATTACTCCCGCACTACCTCAAAATAGGTCTCCTGGCTATTAAATGCGGAGAAAACGCCCAAGGCATTCAGCACATTGGACGGCGGTTCATTTAAATCCCTCGAATCTTGTTGGCGATTTTCATATAGTTGCGCATACTCTTGGTTGATATGATATACTTTAACCGCATAGGTGCCAAAAGAGACTAAGGTACCAGCTAAAAAGATGATGGAAGATTCTTCCGTAGGTTCAGAGACAAAGCGAAAGCGCTCTAAAGCGTCAATGACAGGTCCTGGGAAAATAGGATCTATGGTATCTCTTAGGCTTTCAACCACCATGAAATAGAGATCTTCCTTGGGATTATCCCACCTGGCTTCAATAGTTGAGCTTAGTAGAAATTCCCTAATGGCCGCCACAATTGCTTCATTGCCATTGCCAAAGGATAATCGAGGCACTTTAATGGTGTCCTGTGAAATACCTAGCCCAGTAGTTGGAGTCGGAACGATGGTCTCTGCTGTAGCCGTAATACCATTATGTATTACTTCCAGTTGAAAAAGATCGCTGGTTTCTACATTTAGATCATTATCGGGATAAGCATAATAACCAGCATCTCCTGTAGCAAGCAATACGTAGCGCTGCCCATTTTTTATCAATGTCACCGATGCATCATTGATCGGAGTAGAAGTATCCTCCTCATCCGACAAGGGGAAAGTGCTTTTGATTCGAATATCATCTATAGGTTCACCCGCATATAGAAAGGCCTCAACTACAAATTGATTAGCAGCAATATTATTCAGGTTTTCTTCTTCACAGGAAATGAATAGGAAACTGACTAGAGAAAAGAATAGAATGTATTTTTTCATTTGAAGTCAATTAGAATTGAAGGAATGCCTTTTTGTCCTCGGAGCATTGCAATGGTCTGCTCAAAACTTAATTTGCGCAGTTACATTTGGCGTCATACCAAGATACCTTACCGCTGTGATCACGGGCGGTTTTTCTGTAAAATCATATTCTCGATACCAGGTGTTGTTCCGGTCATAAAAATTGAAGATAGATAAGCCAAAATCCATTTCGTATTGACCAATTTTCTCCACATAATGTGCCGATACTGTCTCTTATACACATCTGACGCTGCCGACGAAGAGGATAGTGTAGATC
>CAJXUM010000427.1 GCA_913060855.1 uncultured Lewinella sp.
CTACACTATCCTCTTCGTCGGCAGCGTCAGATGTGTATAAGAGACAGGTATAGGGATGGGAATTAAGATTTTTAAGCAAGACAAGGCTCGAAGAAGGAGTACCTGTCGGGCCGCCAGGCGGGATAGCCACAAGCTACGCGACTGATGAAGAACGCCGGCTTGTTTGAAAAGATAATTTAGCTCCCTACAAATTATTTTAGAATAAAGTCTATTAAACTAAAACTACATGTTATTCGTTGCAAATAGTGCTAAAGAAAGAATCGTGGAAATCAAGGAGAAAGATGGCTTGACGGAAGACTACTTTGTCCGAGTGAGTGTAACTAGTGGCGGTTGTTCTGGCTTGAGCTATAACATGGATTTTGACAATGAGCAAAAACCGGATGACCAGATCTTTGAAGACAATGGAGAGAAAATCGTAACGGATCTCCGTAGCTTCTTATATCTTTGCAATACGACCCTCGAATTCTCTGGAGGCCTAGATGGTAAGGGCTTTTATTTCAATAACCCTAATGCTTCTCGCTCCTGTGCCTGTGGAGAAAGCTTCGCTGTTTAACCGCTTGATTCCTTCACATGTATCGACTCGGCTTTGATGCCAAAAGATTGTTCAACAACTTCACCGGCTTAGGCAACTACAGTCGAACACTGCTCTTCAATTTGGGACAGTATTTCCCAGATCATGCCTATTTCCTATATACACCAAAGGTTAAGAAAAATGGAGAGACGCAGTATTTCCTGAATAGCCCCTCTTATAGTATCCAAACGCCCGGTATGCTGCCTAAGGCCTACTGGCGGACAAGGGGTATGATCAGTGCTTTAAAGCAGCAAAAAATACAACTTTATCATGGCTTGAGTCATGAAATCCCCATTGGGATCAATAAATTGGGAATACCTAGTGTAGTCACAATTCATGATCTGCTGTACAAACATTTTCCTGATCAGTACGCCTGGACGGATCGCCAAATTTATGACTTCAAGTTTCGCTACGCCTGTGAGCACGCCGATAAAATAGTAGCCATTAGTGAAGCGACTAAAAAGGATATTATTGACTTTTTTGATATTCCGGGAGAGAAAATTGAGGTCGTCTATCAGACTTGCCATGATCGTTTTATGCAGGAAAGGTCCCAGAAGACACTGGATGCTGTTAAAGATAAATACCAGCTGCCGGATGACTATCTATTTTATGTGGGATCAATCATTGAAAGAAAAAACCTTTTAGGAGTAGTCAAAGCCATCGATCTATTGCCCAAAGATTTGCAACTTCCATTGGTAGTTGTGGGGAGCAGAAGCGAATATCAAAGGAAAGTAGATACCTTTATTCGAAAGAAAGGCAGGGTAGATAAAGTGATTTTTATTGATCCTACTTTCAAAGATTTATCGGCACTTTATCAGCAGGCTAAGGTTTTCCTTTATCCCTCCTTCGCCGAAGGATTTGGAATACCTGTCCTCGAGGCATTATACAGCAAAGTGCCAGTGGTCACCTCCAATTGTTCTTCACTTCCAGAAGCGGCAGGGCCAGGTGCCTACCTAGCTGATCCTCACTCAGTGGAAGACATTGCTGCTGGTATCGAGAAAATCCTTACCAATGATTCCTATCGGGAAACCCTCATCCAAGAGGGCTATGAATACGCCCAACAATTCAAAGGAGAACCCTTGGTGCATCAGATGATGGACTTGTACAAAGGCTTGATTTGAGGTGCTTTGACTAGGAAGATGTTGGTGGGAAATACCAACATCGGCGAACACATCAGCAGATCGGCTGGGTGTTGGTCACGCACACCTAAAACTCCTTAGCTCCAAATTCACTATTGATAAATTTCATCTTTTTAGAAGGTTGGTTGAGTTGATAACTAAAGCTTAACTGTAGTATATCTACCTCATAGATATAATTGGTGGTGGTGAAGAAATTGTCTCGTACCGTAGTAATCCGTTGTTCGTTGGAGGATAACAATCCCATATCTATATTCAGCCATTGGAGGGTGATCGCCCATTTATTATTGTCGAATGACTTTTTCATGCTGAGAAAGGGATTGTAAAAGCGAGAATCTCGCCCTTGTGCCGTAATTCGCTCCGACAGATAATTGATGCCAAGCTGCAAATCAAAACTACTAGATAGCTTAAAATTGTTATTGACGTTAATAGAGTAGATGGTATTGGCGGTATTGATTTCATCGCCCAATAGCTGTCCCTTTATTCTATAGTTGAAGATATTAGTACCCAGTGTGAATCGCCAGGCTTTAGTAGGGTAGAGTGTCGTACTTATCTCCAAACCGATAGCTTCTGCTTTACCCGCATTTGTATAGATACGATTGAGAATGGTATCATTGAAAATACTATTAACCCGGTTGATTACATTATTTACATTCCGAAAATAGGCGGTAGCGAAGAGGCTATTCTCTTCCCAGTTTTTAACCAAGCCCACTTCGATTAGATCAATAAATTCGGGTTTTAACTCGGCATCCCCCTGTTCCAGAGTTTCAGAGTGTTCTCGCTCTGGGAAGGGCGTCATCTTGAAAGTAGTGGTGCGCTCAATCCGGCGACTGTAAGCCATTTTAGCTGACAGGCCATTTCCCAAATCGTATCTTAAATTAGCTGAAGGGAAGGGATTAAATTGTTTCAATTCGAAAGAGGTATTCGGATTGGCCAAGCCCACTTCTCTATCAAAATATTCCAAGCGTAAGCCAAAACTATACTGCCATTTTCCTGCCTCGCCCCCAATTTGACTATACACAGAATGAATATCCCGTTGAAGATCAATGCTATTGGTAAATAGAGGATTGGTTTCCCAAGTATTGGTTTGGAAATTGCGGTCGAGGTAGGTGAAGTCGCCGGGGTGTTTCAAGTAGCGATATTGATACCCGCTTTCCCAGTTGGCCGTACCTAACTTTTGCTGATAATTGACTTGTAAACGGACTCCATCCAAGGGGTTATTATTGTCATTGAATTGAAGCTGTAAGGTGTCGCCATTGAGCGGCCAAGCCAGGTTTGCATTATCTGTTGGACCTCCTAGGATAGTTCTTTCATATAGCGCAGAAAAAGATAAACTAGCTTCATTTTGGAAGGTAATGGAATAATCAACAGAGCCAATAAAGAAGTCACCTCTTCGAACACGGAGGTTCTCGTTGAAGTAGCTCAACTGATCGAAAACGTTGCCACCCCCGAAGACTGTTCCTTTTGCATTGTACAAATCCCAGTAAGCTTCTGTGTCTAGAAAACTTTCCGTGGGTACCACGCTGCGTTGTTGGTTATCATACAGGATATCTGCCCGCCTATCTTGGGTACGTTTACCGGCGTAAAAACTTGTACTCAAAGTTGATGTAGCCGTAGGGGAATACGATAAAGACAGTCTACCCGCATATTGTTCGCGGTCAAAACTACGCTCCCCATAGGATGGAAATTCTGTCAAAACTTCATCTACATAGGTGTTGACATAGCCGACTCGTCTCCCCGACACATCATTACGACGATAATCCATGCCGAATGATATATCCCATTTGTCTCGCTTGAGGTTCAAGGTAATATCAGCTCCATAGCGACGAGCCGCTTCTCCATTGTCGTAAGGCTCGATACTGGGCAATCCTACCAGGACATTGGCCATCAGATAAAGTCCATCAGTCGCATTTTGTCTAGTTTTTATATTGATGATTCCCGCTTTCCCATCAGGATCATATTTAGCAGAGGGAGCAGTAATGACTTCGATATCTTCAATCGCATTAGCGTTTAATTGCCCTAAAATAATGGCAGGATCTGTCTGCACTGGTTTGCCATTAATCATCACAATAAAACCTGTCGTTCCGCGCACCGATATTTCGCCAAGTGGATTGACAGTTACTGATGGTAGATTCCGTAAGATATCCATGGCCGTTCCGCCCTTTGCATTTTCAAATTGACCTGCATCAAAAACTTGCTTATCTAATTTATGTAGGGATGTCAGTTTTCGACCCGTTACTTCTACGGCCTCTAATACGGCACTGCTGACATTTAGCATAATATCACCCAAATCCAGGATTGATCCCGTGTTCTCAATCACTGCGTAGTAAGTTTCATACCCCAAGAACTGAATAGAAAGATATGCTGAGCTGGATAACTTTTCCTCGATTTGAAATCGCCCCTCCGTATCGCTCACCACTCCCGTAATAAGGCTGGAATCTACCGACTTATGTAATGTTATACTAGCATATTCTACAGGAGCGGAATCCGTTTTATCCAAGACCCGACCTAGAATGAGTTGCGTATGCTGTCCACTAATAATGGCAGACTGACACAAGAATAAAAAGAGCGTAAAAATGGTACGGAAATTCATGAATAAAAATTAGCATGATGTAAAAGATGCGGTAACATCCAGTGATAATGTGTTGGTGGTGGGTTTGATTTAGGCTATAAAACTACAGAATGGTTAAGACTTAGATTTAATCAAGCGTATTACTTTCTTGTCATTCTAGATTCAAGCAAATAATCCCATCTGATTTCATTTCGCCAATTTTGCTATTGACCCTTCAAAAGTAATTAAACCTATTGATACTTTTTGTGCAAATAAGGGGCGTAGATTAGTTTTTATTTTATTTTTAGACTAGACTAAAAATATTTTTTGCCAAATTGAAATATATTATTTAACTTTGCTTAGCGACAAAAGAAATAGTATGAGTACCCTGTTTGATATTTTACAACAAGAATGGGCCATCAGGGCCTTAATTGCATCTAGCCTAGTTGGTATAATGTGTGGTGTTTTAGGCAGTTTTATAGTCCTACGCAATATGTCGCTGGTAGGCGATGCCTTGGCACACGCTATTTTACCGGGTGTTGTATTTGCTTTTATGTTGGTGGGGTATAGCGCACTTGGTTTTTTTACAGGAGCTGTTATAGCGGGCTTGTTGACTGCAGTCGGGATCACTTGGATTCAGCATAATGTAGGAACGAAGAATGATGCAGCTATCGGTATAGTTTTTACTGCTATGTTTAGTATCGGGGTGATGGGGATCTCATGGATCAGTCGGAATGAAGGAGTCCATCTCGATTTAAAGGATTTCTTATTCGGCAATGTTTTGGGAGTGGCCAATAGTGATTTGTACTTGACCGCCGGTGTGACGGTATATGTCGTATTGAGTGTCATCGTTTTCTACCGTTATTTATTTGTGTCCACCTTCCAGGCCGTGATTGCAGAGACGATGGGCATACCGGTCGGAATGATTCACTACTTCCTGATGCTACTACTTTCTTTCTCGGTGGTAGCCTCCTTGCAAACTGTCGGTGTGATATTGGTGGTAGCGATGCTGATTACTCCTGCCTCAACGGCTTTACTTTTATCCAATCGATTACCGGTTGTGATTGGCTTATCAGCCGTGATTGGTTTGTTTGCGGCAGTCTTAGGCTTATTATTGGCCATTGTTTTTGATACAACCCCTGGCCCGGCAATAGCCGTTACGGCCACCTTATTCTACGTCGTTGCTGTGTTTTTTGCCCCTGAAAAAGGATTGGTTTTTCGTTTTTTTCGCAATCGAAAACTCAAGCATCGTATCAAATTGGAGGATGGCCTGAAGGAAGCTTATCGCTTGCAGCAACTAGGTGAATTGACAGTCGATACTTTGGCTGGAAAACTAGGTACGACGCCGAGTAGTTTGCAGAAAATCGTGCAGATTCTTCGTGCAAAAGGCCTATTAGAAAAGGGAGATTTAAAATTGACTTCGATTGGGGTAGGAGAGGCAGAGAAATTAGTTCGGGCCCATCGATTATGGGAAACTTATTTGGTAACTAAGATCGGATTAAATAACGAACAAATACATGAAGAGGCAGAACGATACGAGCACCTATTGCCCGAAGCGCTTCTCGATGCCGTAGACCAGGAACTTGGCTTTCCAAGTACCGACCCACATGGTTCGCCTATTCCCGCCAAACAAGGCGATCCGAATTTTCCCCTGATTCGCCTCGGCGAACGCGAACTCGGTCGTATCGCCGAACATCAAGCTAGTCAATACGTGATGACGCAACTTTGGCGCTTAGGACTTGTGCCCGGCGCCAGCTTCCTGAT
>CAJXUM010000428.1 GCA_913060855.1 uncultured Lewinella sp.
CGAGATCAGCCTCGGTCTCGTGGGCTCGGAGATGTGTATAAGAGACAGGATGTTATTAGTTATTTGCTTTTAGTTTCAGATTCTTGGTTTCAACGCTCTATTTCATCGGACATGCCAATAATCGGTGAACAATCACTAATCACCAATAGCCGAAAACTTACCACCACCCACCTTTATAGACCAATCCATAGGTTTAAATTTCAAATAGATTATTATGCCACAAGTTGTCAGAGAAGACATTGACAATTTAAATGCCGTGCTAACGGTATCTATTCCTAAAGACGACTACCTTCCTCTTTTCAACACGGAACTGCGAAAATATCGAAAAGATGCCCGCATCAAGGGTTTCCGACAAGGGAAAACACCTACTGGCGTGCTAAAGAAGATGTTTGGCAAGTCGGTTTTGGGAGAGATTATCAATAAAATGCTACAAGAGCAGTTGACCGATTTTATGGTCAATGACCCAACCGAGATTTTGGGCCAACCTATTCCATCCGATTCACAGGAGCCTGTCGAGTTTGATGTAAAGGACTTGCAGGACTATACCTTTAAGTTCGATATAGGGCTAGCACCAGAATTCGAAGTAGCGGGATTGGAAGATGATGCTTTCGACAAGTATGTGGTTGAGATTCCAGCGCAGATGGTGGAAGATGAGGTGCAGAACTTGCTGCAGAGTAATGGCGATCAAACCTTTCCAGAGGATAATATCGAAGAAAAGGATATCGTCACTTTCGATATTATTGAATTAGCGGGTGATGCTCCCAAAGAAGAGGGAATTAGCCATGAGTTCGGCGTTTTGGTAGAGCGAATGGAGGACGAAATGAAAGAAGCCGTTCTAAAAATGAAATTGGGCGACGAACTAAAGCTCAACCCATTTCAGTTGGAAAAAGATACGACCGAGAAATATGTGAGAAAATATTTCTTAGGCTTGGAAGAAGATGAGGAAGCAGAACCAGTGGCTGTAGGTGACCAATTCCAGGCAGAAATCACCAAGGTGAGTCGCGTAGCCAAGGCTAATCTAGATCAAGCTTTTTTCGATAAAGTATTTGGCCCAGAACAAGTGAGCTCAGAAGAGGAGTTTAAAGCCAAATTGACTGAGAATATGTCGAAGACGTACAATGCTCAAGCTGAAGCGTTGCTGTTTCGCGATATTCAAAAGCGCCTTTTGGACAGTAATGCCTTGGCTTTACCTGAAGGCTTTTTGAAAAGATGGCTTTCGGTTAGTAATGAAGATCTTTCTCCAGAGATCTTGGAGAAAGAGTTTCCTGCTTTTGCAGACAACTTGCGTTGGACCCTGATTCGATCCAAATTGAATAAGACATTTGAAATCGAAGTTTCTCCCGAAGAAGTAAAAGAATCCTTCAAGAATAAGATTCGTGGCTATTTCGGTGGTGGTGGTGTGACGCCTGATATGGAGAGCATGGTGGAAAGTATGGCCGAGCGAATGCTACAGGACGAGAAGCAGGTCAACGAGATCTATGAGGAGGTATCTTCCAACAAATTCTTTGAGGCAGTAGTCGAAAAAGTACCTTTGGCTGATAAGTCAATTAGTATTGAGGACTTCCAAGCTATTATCCAAAAGATTGAGGAAGAGAGAATTGCCGAACAAGCTGCTGCTGCTCAACTAGGAGAGGAAGAATAGACTGGCTAACTTCAAGCAAAACCCTTGAAGTATTGCTTTTGCTCAGATTCTACTCCTTTGATAAGACTCAATCGCAAAAAATAATTATATATTTTGCGAATTAGTCAACCGCCTGAGCACTTAAGTGTTATAAACAATGACATTTTAGTTAACTGAACTCAATAAAACAGCATTACATGTTCCACAAAGATGAATTTATGAAGTATGCTACCAAGCACCTTGGTATGAGTAGCATGCACTTAGAAAAATATGCTGGACAATCGACCGTAAGTTATCCGAATATACAAGGTTTTACGCCAAATGTAATTGAGGAGCGACAGATGAACATTGTTGGCCTAGATGTATTCTCGCGCTTGATGATGGACCGTATCATCTTCATGGGCGTTCCTGTAAATGATTATGTAGCAAATGTAATTCAAGCGCAATTACTTTTCTTGGAGTCGACTGACCCTAAGCGCGATGTACAAATGTTTATCAATAGCCCAGGTGGTTCGGTTATTTCCGGATTGGGCATTTACGATACAATGCAGTATGTTTCTCCAGATGTAGGAACGATCTGTACTGGTTTAGCTGCTTCTATGGGAGCTGTATTATTAGCTGCCGGAACGAAAGGGAAAAGAACCTGTTTGTACCATAGTCGTGTAATGATTCACCAACCATTGGGTGGTATGCAAGGTCAGGTAACAGATATGGAAATCTACTACAACCTTATCAAAGAGCAACAAAAAGCTTTGTACGATATTTTGGCTAATCATACCGGTCAGGAGTATGACAAGATCAAAGAGGACTGTGAGCGAGATAACTGGATGAAAGCAGAAGATGCTAAGGCTTACGGACTAATTGACGAAGTATTGGATAGAAATAATCCTAAAAAGGCTGATTAGTAGTCTATCTCACCAGAAGAACACCACAAAGTCAATAGGTTTTGTGGTGTTTTTGTTTAACTTTATCATCAAAGAAGTAGTCGAGGTATGCGAAAAAGTAAACAAAATTATCGTTGTTCTTTTTGTGGAAGAGATAAATCTGAAGCATTAATCCTGATTGCAGGTATAGAAGGACATATTTGTGAGGTTTGTGTAGAGCAAGCCGGAGAGATTATTGAAGAGGAATTGTACGGCAATAATGGTAAACAGGAAACTCCCAATTCTTTTATGCTTCCAGAGACGGTAACGCCGATGGATATCAAAAAGCATTTGGATGGATATGTGATCGGTCAGGATGATGCCAAGAAAATCCTTTCTGTTGCTGTATACAACCACTACAAACGCCTAAGACAACCGTTGAAATCTGACGATGTTGAGATTGAAAAATCTAATATCCTTTTTGTCGGACAAACCGGTACAGGTAAAACTTTACTAGCTAAAACGATAGCCAAGTTCTTAAACGTACCATTTTCTATTGTGGACGCGACTGTTTTCACAGAAGCAGGTTATGTTGGAGAAGATGTAGAAAGTATTCTGAGTCGTCTACTACAGGTATGTGACTATGATGTGGCTTCTGCAGAAAAAGGTATCGTTTATATTGATGAGATCGATAAGATTGCGCGGAAGAGTGATAATCCATCTATTACCAGAGATGTCTCGGGAGAGGGCGTACAACAAGCCATGCTGAAGATGCTCGAAGGTACTGATGTTAATGTTCCCCCACAAGGAGGACGTAAGCATCCAGAACAGAAATTAGTGAAGGTAAATACCTCTAATATCCTGTTTATCTGTGGTGGTGCTTTTGATGGTATTGAGCGTAACATAGCACGTCGAGTCAACACCCAAGTCATTGGTTTCAAATCTGAAGATGATGCTTCAAAAGCCTATGACAAGGATAACTTGCTGCAGTATGTCAGCCATCAAGACCTTAAGCGATTTGGGTTGATTCCTGAATTGATCGGGCGTCTACCGGTATTGACTTATCTAAATCCATTAGATTTAGATGCGCTCAAGCGTATCCTGACAGAGCCTAAAAACTCATTGGTCAAGCAATACTCCAAATTATTTGATTTGGAAGGAATAACGCTGTCTTTTACAGATGATGCATTAGACTTCATCGCCGAAAAAGCATTGGAATTCCAATTAGGTGCCCGAGGTTTGCGTTCTATTTGCGAAGCCATTATGACGGATGCGATGTTTGATCTACCTTCTCAGAAGGAAGTAAAAGAATTCAATATCACTCGTGCTTATGCCGAAGAGAAAATGAGTCGATCTAAATTAACTGCACTGAAAGCGGCATAATTTCTTGCCCTAGAAGATAAATGAAACGCCTTGCAAAGTAAATTTGCAGGGCGTTTCTAGGTTTAGGCCAGCTTTGGTTTTGTAATGGGCCCCTACCCTACTTAGGGAGTTAGCAGATTATCAATTATTCCTTAGCTTTGCGCCAACGAAAAGAAAGAGATGGTATGAGGTACTTTGCAGAATTGGCTTATAATGGTACTCGTTTTTTTGGCTGGCAAAGGCAGCTCAATCAAGTGAGTGTACAATCGACCCTGGAAGATGCTTTTTCTACCATACTCAATCAACCCATTGCCATTACAGGCTGCGGTAGAACAGATACCGGCGTACATGCCAAGCAGTATTTCATCCACTTTGATTTTGATGGCTCCTTTCCCAAAGGATTTGATCGTCGCATCAATAAATTTATCGGTCCAGATATCGTCATTTATCGCTTTTGGGCAGTAAATGACGAAGCCCATGCCCGCTTTGATGCTACCCATCGAGCCTACGAATACCATTTGGGCTTTCAAAAAAATCCATTTGCAAAAGAGACTTGTTATTATTATCCATTTGCGGCCTCGCTCTCGATCGACAAGATGCAGCAAGCGGCCCAGCTCTTATTGTCCTATAGTGAGTTCTTTCCCTTCTGCAAGAGCAATACCGATGTAAAGACCATGATTTGCAAGCTACAGCGGGCAGAATGGGAAGAAGTGGAAGCAGGGCAAAAGCTCATTTTTCATATTGCAGCCGATCGATTTTTACGGGGTATGGTTCGCCTAATTGTGGGCATGTGCCTAAATATCGGTACAGAAAAAATCACCTTAGCTGAGGTACAACAGGCTATGGACACCCAAAAAAGGCTCCCCAAAAGCCTAAGTGTCGCCCCTCATGGGCTTTTCCTGACGGATATCCGCTATCCGTTTTTCGACAATGGGGCTGCTAGCCTGCTTGATTTCGATCGTTAGTAGAAAATTGCCCCTATCTAAAAGACTTTATGCTGAAATGGTTTTTTATCTTTAAGCTCGGAGGAAGCCATCCTACGATTATCATTTCGACATAGGGAAGAAACTGGAAATGATCTGATCAATCAGGCTTCTTGTAGTTATAGCTTTTATGCTACTGCATACCCTATCTTTTAGTCACACTAAAGGATATCGTATGCAAAAAAAAGTCCCTATTCCTGCTATTATTTCATTAGATACCATAGAATCTGTTCTCCCAGAAATAGCTGTTTTCAATGCTATAAGCCAAGGGTTTCAAGCTTATTCTAAAGGCGAAGCGGTAATTCCGCCTGTAGGAGAAATGCTGTTTCAGCAACCTCCAGGTGAAGTGCATATCAAGTATGGCTACCTCAAATCAGCACCTTATTATGTCGTAAAAATCGCATCTGGGTTTTATCAAAATCCTTCGCTAGGCCTACCTTCCAGTCAGGGGCTCAATTTATTGTTCGACAAACAAAATGGCCTCCTAGTGGCGATCCTCCTAGATGAAGGTCGACTAACGGATATCCGCACAGCTGTGGCGGGGGCCTTGGCGAGTAAAGCATTAGCCTCGACACAGGTTCGCCGATTAGGCATTGTGGGGGCAGGCATCCAAGCTCGGCTACAAACGGCCTATCACCAACATTTTTTCTCCTTAGAGGAAGTCATTGTATGGAATCGAGATATGGCCAAAGCTGAGCAACTGGTTTTGGAATTACAAGCCAAAGGACAAGCGGCCCGGTGCACAGACTCTCTATCAGTCCTTTGTGAGAGGTGTCAGTTGATCGTCACTACGACTCCTGCCACTTCGCCACTTATTCAGGCGGATTGGGTCCAGGCTGGCACTCATATTACAGCTGTCGGAGCAGATACCAGTGCGAAAGCAGAACTTGATCCCAAACTGATGGAAAAAGCAGATGTTCTGGTAGTGGACAGTCTCGCTCAGAGTGAATCTCGAGGTGAAATCTATCAAGCTGCCGAAGCTGGATTTGTAGATAGAGACACGGTCTTGGAATTGGGCCAAGTTTTGGCTGCCCCAGCATTGGGACGAAAAAATGAACAGCAAATTACCATCGCCGATCTAACGGGTGTAGCCGTACAAGATTTAATGATTTCTCAAGCTATTTTTGATCACATCAAGCTTTCCAACCTGTCTCTTATACACATCTGACGCTGCCGACGAAGAGGATAGTGT
>CAJXUM010000429.1 GCA_913060855.1 uncultured Lewinella sp.
TACACTATCCTCTTCGTCGGCAGCGTCAGATGTGTATAAGAGACAGATCCTTCTCTGTGCAGCTCCAGTTAACCAGGCATCCAATCGAAAACTATTTAAATCTAAAGCCTCCATCACCGCTTGTTCTTGCGCCTTAATGAAATCTTCCCCTGACGCCCGAATCCTTTCAATTTCAAGAATTATTTGCGCTTGTAAAGCTGCCATTTGCATTGTTACCTCATTGTGTTTCTCCTGATTTAAGATTTTAAACAACTGCCGATCATCTTTTAGTGGTTCCCCTGCTTGTAGATATACTTTAGTGATTATTCCGGAGAAAGGAGCGGTAATGACTATTCCCTCATTGTCTACAGCTCCATTCCCATATGTCTTATACAATCGAAAGACTTCTTCTCCTGCCATCACTTCTCGATCTACAAGGGCATTGATTTCAGCGGAATTTAGCCGAATGTTGTGAGCCTGGACGTCCTGTACATCTTCCTTGCTTGGATAAAACTTAATGATCCGGTTATACCGCGTTCTTGCATTGTGGTAAGATTCATTCAGCAGGTCAATTAATAAGAAATCTGTCTTGCCTGGATACCCAAAGCGCTCGACACCTTGAAGCCTATCCATGACTAGTTGCAAAAAATCTGTTTTGTACCAGTCCTGTTCATCTGGCGATTTTGGTACAACCTCGATCGCTAAATCTGAGATATTAGCAGTTCCTGCATCTTTAAAGGTTAACAGAGGGCTGTAACGCATAAGATGCTCCTGATCCAAAAAATCACCTAACTTCCGTTCGTGTTTGATTTCGTCAAAAGCTTCTTTTGCATGCCCTAAATCTCGTTGGTAAGCATTATCCTCACTGATAAGTTCATCCACCAGCTTGGGAGGGTAAGAAAACATAGATTGTGGGACGGGGAATACAGCTGGGTTTTCAAATCGATCCGTGAGAATATTCTTCATGCGTTCCAATTCCATCAACCGGATCTGAAGAAAACTTGAAACGGGTTCCATACTTATAATGTTGGCCATCTCTTCTTCAGGTTCACGAGCATTTGGTAATCGCGGAACCGCTGTCGTTTGCGACATTTCAAACCAACTTTCAAACAACTTAGCTAGGATATAATCTGTTTGCTGCTCAGGACTTCCAGTATCATGAACCTCTCGCTCACTAAGTATGCTTCGAATATGAGTAACTGGTAGTATCCCATAGGGTAAATCTGCAATCTTGATAGCGGGATATGGACCTCTGTTATGGACATATTTTGAGTAAAATTCCCAGATTTTATCATGGGCATCATTGTCAAAGTTATCCCCCAACAAGAAACCTAGAATTTGACCTCCCATGGCAAACCAGGTAGATCTCTTAACCAAATGATTGAGTCGAGATTCCACCTTCCTGGCATGTTTGATGTGTTGAAAGGCCGATGGAGAAAAACCAATGCCAGCAGTGATTGCTTGGGCATGAGTTTGGTCTTCTACCTTATATTTTGCAGGAATTGCCTGAAGTAGTTCCTCTAACTTGGATACATCTTCCTCTCTTGAAGAAGTGACTGTTAGGGGTAAAGGAGCTACTGACTGATCTGGTTGGGTACTGTAATCAAAACTTGCGGTTGCATCAAATTCTTCACTACTAGAGTACCCGCTTTTGGTATCATCTATATTGTTGGTAGGGGTGCCATAGTCCAGAAATGAAAAGCCATTTGTGTATTGGTGACTTTTAAGTAAATCCTTTACCATTTCTGCGGATGGTTCTGTAGCTTCCTTTCTAAGACCAACGGCGATAATCCTACTACATTTCGTGAATTCTTCAGTGATTTCAATTTTCGTTGCTAAACCTATCTTGACAGCAGTATCAATATCGTCATCATCTGAGTCAAAGACTGTAAGCCAGTCATTCTTTTCAAGCAAATGTATACCATCTCGAAATCCCCCAAGATTACTCAAGTCCTGTACAATTGGAGAAGGTTTACTTGGGTCATCATGATATACGTACACTCTAAAATAGTCAGGCAACCATTTAAAAGAGAAAGTTAGTCCATCATCACCCTGCCTATTTTTGTATTCATCTTCACAATGTAAGATCCAAGAAGCACGATATACGCCATATTTGCTCACCAATACTCTCCAAGCATTTTTTTTCTCTACCTCTGAATCACCCCGAAGTATCAAAGGGCTAAATTCCTCCTTATCTCTGCTTTCCTCGACTGATAAATTCGGGTCAAAGCTATTCAAGAAAATAGTGTCTGGAAAGATTCTTAGCCATAATTCGTAATCTTCCTTGATGATTCCGACTTCCCGATATTTGATCTTTACAAATCGAGTTTCTAACTTGATCGGCATCAATAAAACAGGATAAGTGGCTTCTGATAACATGTATTTTCGTCTAGTGTTTGATGTAATGACTAATATCCTTTGAAATAGCAAAGTACAAGCCTGATGCAAGTAAACAAATCGGAGTCAGGAGGAAGTTCGTACCGTCCCCTTCGATATTTCCAAATCAGTCGCAATAGCCTCAGCATTCATTCCCTCCGATAGTAAGCGAATCACTTCCAGCTCTCGTGGAGAGTCCGGATGCTCCAATGGACCGATGGCATCACGTCTTGGTACATCCAGACTTAGAGAAGACGGCGCACCGTTCAAGCCAATAAATGAGATCTTATAGTTGTTATGTGGCATCAAATGCTGCACGTTCGTATGTACCCCAAACACTTTCGAGATCGCCCCGGAATGATCCACTCTCAGCGCACACGCCTGGTGCAAAAGCATTTCATAGACCCCACTTTTCATCTTTACTCGATAGCTATAGCACACTTTATAATTCGGAATATCCGATTTAGGGATTCGCCGAAATAAAAAATCCCCAGTAATCTGTTCGCAGGCAGCCATATACTCCCGATCATCCGGATGTAAACGCTCTGTTAAGTCAGTCGTAGTCAATCCTTCCGTGTCAATTCCTAGTACTTCTTGCACGCTTGGATCTACATAGTCAAAAGTGAAGTTGGTGAAATTGAAGATATAGTAATAGAAGGGGCCGGGGCAAAACATATTACTGATGCAATCCTCGAGCAAAGTCGAAGGAACATCAATACTAAAGTTGGAATTTAGGAATTCTTCCTCATTCCAAACTTTTTTAAGTCTAGTTAAAGTCGGTTTCATTTACGCTGTAGGGTTTAAGGCAGTTATCGCACTAATATATTAAAATTATTGCATTTTTTTTGCAACGGCTCAGCCAACCTTTTTTAATATTACTGCTTTTGCATGATATGTGGTTACCAAGCCTTACAGTAATGGAAAAAAACATCAGTTTCTCCAACTTTCACATTTTGCTTAACTTCATAAATATTCTGCATGGGTTAAAGCAAGTACTTATACAGTTATTTGAATTTTCACTTGATCCTTAAAGTCCTTCATCATAGACAACTACCCTGTAATAGAGTGTTGCTTAAAGGTGTAACTATCACTAATACTGAAATTGGGCAGAGAGTTTACATCAAGATAGATCGATATTATAGGGTTATTTGTATCCTTAAAAAAGAAAAGTAAATTGTTGTAATGGCTAATACCCTCAAAAATACAATTCATAGATGACTTCTAAAATACCTAAAAATAATTAGGATAGAATCTACACTACGATGCTATCCTGGCAATCAATTATATTTATTTAATTACATTTTCACCTGATCAACAGTATTCAATAAATATTAATAGAAATTTCAACCTGAACTTTGATTCAGTCCTCGAAATAAAATTGCGTGCACACTGACCAGCTGCCTTCTTTAAAATTATTAAGTATAACTATTTTTAGTTATTATAGTGCTGGACATAATCACTACGAACGAGTCACTAAAAGCCATTTGAAGATGAAAAACCGAACACTTGAAATGAAAAGAATATGGGCACAGCATGATGAACATCGCGCTTTCATGCCCTTATATGCTACCCGACAAATGATCGATAAGAGATTGGCCACGATATTATGTCCAGGTCCGTCTTACTATTACATCTTTAACTTTGCCAACTTTAAGTTCGACTTCTTTTCTCAAGAACTTGAAGAGCTAATGGGTCTAAGTCTAGATACCACTACCCTTGATACCTTTCTAAGTTGTATCCATCAGGATGATCTAGATTTCATGGAGCGATGTGAAACCATGGCTGGCAACTTCCTATTTACTTCCATTCTCAAAGCCCATATCCCAGACTATAAGGTTTGCTATAGCTACCGGATGAAGGACAAAGAAGGGACCTATCGCCTAATTCTACAACAATCCGTTGTAATGTCCATGGATATCGAAGGTAGAATATCAAAGGTCCTAGGCGTCCATACCATGGTTGATCATTTGATGGAAAAGAACAACTACAAGATTTCCTTTGTCGGATTGAATGGGCAACCCTCCTATCTTGCTCAAGGAGTACTGGAGGAGCAGCAAGACATCCAGGTTGTAAAGAACCCGCTTTCCAATAGAGAGGTTCAAATTGTACGATTACTGGCTGACGGAGATTCCACCAAGGACATTGCAAAACTCATAAATATTACCGAAAACACTGTCAATGTGCATAGACAAAACATCTTGAAAAAAACCACTTGCAAAAATGTTGCACATCTCGTGGCTGTCAGTATTCGATCCGGATGGATCTAAGTACTATGATCATCCTAATGAAAGGTTCTTCCTTCTAATCTACTCCGTTTAGAAACTTTTCAACTTCGTTGAATGTGCCTCTATTAGTTCTACATATCCCCTTTTCTTTCAGTTGAGCTTTGTTCTTCAGGACATGCTTATTCACGGAAAAAACGCCAAATCCTTCGCCACCTCCGCACTATCCAAGCCAGAATATCATAGGTACGTCCGCAAGGTTTCCACCTTTTCCCATCCTCTCAAATCAGCAATAATCTTCAAATTAACCCCTTGAAGGGCTAAATGCGTGGTTGCACTCCGACGCGCCGTATGTGTTTGGCTCTGTACGATCACCTTATGCACCGCTGTGTTGATCGTAGCCATCATCGCGATCGTCTTGAGCTTACGATTGGCCTCCTAGTTAGTACCACCAGAAAGATCAAATTGCCGCCGTTGCAGAATCTCTAAACCACGAGACTACACTGGCACTATACATTGTTTATTAGTCATGAGCTGGAAATAACATAAATAGAATTGCCCAACCTTCTCGAAGAACTCTTTGCGACAGATACGAATGCTATCGCTATAGCGGATCAGAAGATAATACCTAACCAGGAATCGATCTCGCTCCCTATTCAAACCAGGTTGATCTTCCAGATACAGTCTTTGCAACAATTCAATCTCCTCTTCTGTAAGGTAGATCTTATTGGTCTTCACCTAGATCTTCTTGAACAGTTTATGCTGAAAGGCTATATTATTGCGTAGTCCCTTATCCAGCGCCAATCGCATGATGGCCTTTAATATCTTAATGTGCTTGTTGAAACCTGGAATTTTACATTGTCCTTCATTTAGTAAGAAGCACTTAAAATCATCATAAAAGGCCAGATCGATATGATTAAAAATGAGATCAACATTTTGCAGTTCCACACACTGCTTTAGGCGCGTGAGGGTGGACCGATAGTTCTTTACGGTGCTTTGTGTAATTCCTACTGCACCAGTCTAGGCATCCCGAATAAAGTCTAGTAGAAAAAGAATCAAATGCGCTGGCTTCCCCTTTTTCTAAGAGTTGAAATCACCACCCATCAAGAAATAATACTCTAAATCACAGATCTGATCCCAAATCGTCCCATTATACAACTCCGCTGAAGGGTGGTTTCGTTTCACCTCTCCCGCCTTATCATCAAACTCAATCGGGAAGACTGTCATTTTGGTCTTGAAATACTTCTTCTTTCCATCTACGCTCGCATATATCTTGATATCGCAGCTACCATCATGCCGAGGATCATACTTTTATAAAACAGCCTTTATTCTCATCAACTTAGAAATTCAAAAAACTTAGAAAAATTCAGGCCAACAATGGTAGGTAATGGAGCGTTAAAGGGCTGTCTCTTATACACATCTCCGAGCCCACGAGAC
>CAJXUM010000430.1 GCA_913060855.1 uncultured Lewinella sp.
TCTACACTATCCTCTTCGTCGGCAGCGTCAGATGTGTATAAGAGACAGACCTATTACTGAATATCTTGACCAATTTCGAACAACTTCTCAATCTATCGTAAAGTCGGTTCCTTTCATAAAGGAGCACAAAGTCTGGAAAGGACTCCTTGAATACGGTTGGGTAATGCGAGGCTTACTGATCGTTGGAGGGATATTAGGTATAAAGTTCTTTACCGTCGTAATGGGGTGGATAGGAAAAGCAGAAGTAGATGATCCATTTGCGGCGATCAACAGCATGGGTGTTTTAGCCATGGACGTTTTTCACGAAGGTTATGACCTATTATTTGCTAGTAGTAGTAAATATATTGTCCTTATTCTTTTGGAGATTGTCATTTTCCATTTTGCGCGCCGAACCCTTGAAATCCTTTCCAAACGCCCTAGTCAGTGTACTTTTAAAGACTTTGTACAAGCGCAAATTCGGATGATCAAGATCGCGTTTGTCTCTTGGATATTGGAAAATATAGCTACTACCGCCCTTTCATTTGCCTTTGGTTTATTCGATCCTATCGGCATTCTAGAACCTACTTCGATTTTTGCGGTACAATGCTTCTTCCTAGGTTTTGCCATCCTGGATAACTACCACGAACAATTTGAGATGGATATCAAAGAAAGCTTGCAGTATTCTAAGGGATATGTCGGCGTTGCACTTGCTGCAGGTATCTTCCTATATGTAGCTATGCTTATTCCAGGTATCGGTTCTATTATCGGAACCCTGGTAGCGGCTGTAGGTGTTTCCATTGCGATGTTCAAATTATCTGATCTTCATTTATTGGAAAAAGATTTGGAAATGAAGTTGGATGAATTTGTGTAGGCGTGAAGTAAAGAAGGTTGAACACTCAAAAGCAATCATTTCAATTTCTATACCTAAGAGCATGTTTAGGCAACACCATTTGGGCTAAAAGCATCCTTTTTTCGCTAATACTTTGTTTCTTTTTTCGTCCGTATCTATGGATATGCACTTCAAAAAGGGCCTTGTCTTAGCAAAAAAATGACACTTTCTATCTCCAAAATCGCTGCCCAAACATGCTCTCAACATCAAGGATGGAACGGTTTCCGGTTAATGACCTGAAATCGGCGACGAGAATAATGGCCAGTCAATGCCCCGGTTGGCGATTCTGAGCGCTATTCTTATTTTATATTCTTTCTTTTCCTATTCATCCAGCGCTTAATACAATAAAATATTTACTTTTCTTTCCTACTCATTATCAATTATTTATACTGCAATTTAAAAACAAATTAAAAAAATAAATCATAGATTGGCACGCTTTTGGCAAAGGGGTAAGACAATGTGAAACAAATTTTAACTACACCTTTTAAATGTCATTTCTATGAGCACTATTAGATTTATTACACTTTTATTTCTTTGCTCTTTTATTTCCCTTTATTCCTTAACTGCTCAAAGCGCCATAGAAGCTTACTGCTCCTACAATGGTTTTGAACTCAACAATGTAGAAATTCCTTTAACAGCTGTTTTTCAGGCCGGGCCTGGAAAAGAAGGTGTTCCTTCCATCGAAAATCCCCAATTTCTATCCCCCGCAAACACCAGCTATGTAGCTGATCAAGATTTGGTGATTGGTGTGTATGTCAATGGTATTGCCAAGGCTTATCCGGTCAAGGTCATGAACTACCACGAAATTATCAA
Organism: uncultured Lewinella sp.; assembly: GCA_913060855.1. Classification (GTDB taxonomy): domain Bacteria; phylum Bacteroidota; class Bacteroidia; order Chitinophagales; family Saprospiraceae; genus DT-111. Next base: position 1,682 of record CAJXUM010000430.1, read on the forward strand.
CGACCAATTTGGAAAGGAACACATTGCTGTCACTTATAGCCCGCTTTCCGCCAGTGCGATGGCTTTTTCTGCTCAAGTTGGCGGAAAAAAACAAACCTTTGGCGTCTCTGGTCTGCTCTACAACAACAACTTGCTTTTTTACGATTGGGAAACCGAGTCTTTATGGTCACAGTTGTTAGGCAAGGCTGTCACCGGACCGTCTTCTGGCCAAAAATTGCTCCAAGTACCGGTTGAAAAAACAACCTGGGCGGCTTGGAAGGCTCAACACCCCCAAACAAAGGTGTTATCAAAAAACACCGGATATCACCGAAATTACGATATCGATCCTTACTCTTTGTATGCTGATAATACGAGAAAAACGATGTTTCCCGTCGAATTCCGCGACCGAAAACTTGCGCTAAAGGAAAAAGTGATGGGCCTAAGAATTGGCAGAGATTTCCGTGCCTATCCACTAGCCCTACTACGCAACGCAAGTAAGGCCCCTATCGTGGATCAACTCAATGGTGTGCAAATTCAAATCAGCTACGATGCGATGTCCCAAACGGCACAGGTGACTGATTCCGACGGACGAATTCTCCCGACGATAGACACCTACTGGTATGCTTGGTTTGCTTTCCACCCCGAAACAGATATCTATGGCTTCTTACCGGATCAATACAATTTGGCTATGGAATTCTTGAGTGGAGGCAGATAAAATGATTCCCCTTATTAAGCCCACATAGGTTTAGGCTTCAGCAGCTTACCAAGCTATATGCTTAGTACAATTGCTGAAGTCTTGCCAGTTTTCGATGGGGCCTAATACTACTAGCTAATGCTTGACAAATTTCGTCGTGTACTCTCCAATAGAAAGCAGATAAGTACCTGGAGTCAACTGCAATAAATCGAGTGACTGACCGGTACTCCCTTTGGGGAAAATCACTGTCTGAACCTTTTGTCCTAAGACATTGAAGAGTTCTCCCCTCAAATCGTTAGCAATGGGGCTTTTGAAGTCAACTCGTAATCGATCTGAAGCGGGATTAGGATACAAACTAATGTCAAAGCTTGGATTCAAATCACGGTTTGAATTGATGATCAAAGATTGGCAAAACATATCATTAACGCCCCGATTATCGGTTTTACCATTGGGAAGGCTCACCCAGAAGCAGAGTTCAACCGCTTCTTGTTCCGGTATTCCTGGTGCGGAGATATTACCCACCGGAAGTAGGACGCTTTCTCCCGGTAAGAGATTCAAGTCCTCAAAAGGGTACAGGTAAGTAAAGGCAGAACGACAAATACCTTGGCAACGATTGAAACGACTATTCAAGGAAAGAGAGTGAATCGTTTCGGTACCTGTATTCTCTATTTTTACACTAACTGCCGAAAAACCGACGCTCTGACAATCGTATCCCAAATCCTCGATGGAAGGATTACCCGACATTTCGATACCTGCTAATCCTACATCCAAAGGATTTGCAGCCCGTTGTCCAAGGCTATCAAAAGATTGAGAAAAAATATGACTTCCATGCAGGCTATAAGGCCACTGCGTATAATGTAAGTTTGGGGTGCCGGTGTAGTCTTTTGCCAGCTTGTTGCCGATCAGGATGAGTTCTCCTTCTTGAAAGGCCAGGTCATTTACCAATTGGTAGCGATCAAAGGTGGTGAAATTTCGGATGGGATTCAGCTTGTTATCGACTACTTGAATGACAGTTTCTTTATTTTCATTCCGTCCCAACAGATACACCTTTTCATCAATTGCTTTCAACAAATAAAAATCCGTATTGTCAGATAAGGGAAAGGTATGAACAAGATTGAGATCTGCATCGTATTTTCTCAAATCATTGCCCGTAAGTACCAGCAGCGCTTCCTCTTCTTCTAAGGCTAACAGTGCTTTACCATCGTCCAGCGGTATATCCACTAGCATTTCTCCTTCATTAGGATCAATTTTAAACAACCAACTTTCACCTAATGCATAGGCATTCGTAGCATCAAGAACAGCCAAGTCACGAAGTTTAAATTGATGAGAAAAATACAATTGCTGCTCCCAAATCAGTCCTTCTGCTAAGTCTACGCTTCCAAAATTGCTCCAATCCCTATTTCCGGAAAGCATATTGCCATTGGGTAAAAATGCAATAACATCTCCTACCCCATAAGATTCGGTAAAGGACAACTGATTACCCTGCTGATCATATTCTGCCATGAAGCTCGGTAATCCGTAATCGCAGCCTTGTACTTGGCCGGTCACTAAGAAGGTACCTTCTTTTTGTGGGAAAATATGACTGACCCAACCTTCCTCCGTTCCGAGGGTATTACTGATTCGCCTTTCCCAGAGGACCTCGCCGTCCCCATTGATCATCACCAAGTAGGGATTGAAGGCAGGAAAACCGTAGAATCGACCTATTTCTCCTCCCAGCAGCCATTGGTCTTCACCTGCCGGTACGACCACTTTTGCGAAGGAAAAAAAATCAGATTGGAGTGCCAGGTTAAGATCCTGACTTTGGGTGCTTGTACGAGAGATGAGTAAGCACAGAAGTAGAGGGAGTACTTTTTTTAAGACCATGGGATTATTATTTGTGCTGTTCTAAGTTGAAGTTGTTTTAACATATTACGGTAAAGCAGGGCACGGGGTTTCGTAGCCTCTTTTTAGCGCATAGAGGAGTAACTCAAATTATCCACATGAAGATGTGGTCAAGGTATCATTGAAGTTCTACTATCTTTGTACAGATCACTTTTCCAAACCACCAGTAGCTAGTACTATGAGAAGCTCACAATCATTATTATGCCTTTGTGCAACACTACTTTTATTCGCCTGTCAACCCACCAACAACTCTTCTCAAAAAAACACGGTCAATGAGAATACACTGACGGCTGCCTACCTCTCAGCTACCGTCTATGCGGGTAGTACCGTTTACCAATTCATGAAAGCGGATGGCGAAGTTTTTGATTTTACAGCTGGCAACTTTGAAGAAGCCAAGATCGAAGTACCGGCCAATATATTGGAAGATCCAGAGGTGGTAGATGGCCCTCCAGGCGCAAATCCTATTTTAATTGCCAAGACCTTTCTTTTGCATAAAGATGAGGAAGGCGAAATCAATAAAATATCCTTAGTTCCCGGACAGGAAATCTTTGACAAGGCTATTCTTACGTCTTACCAAAGTGCAGCGCAATATCCTGCTCACACTGAATATTATTTCCAGCCGCATTTCGAAGAGGAAGTCATTCGTTTTAGCATTGACCACGATGATACAAACCCGTCTATTATGATCCCTTCCAATTTGCTAGAAGACCCAGCTGATTTGCCTGAGGATCAGACTATGGAGGGCCCGAATCCGCTCGTCTTGGGTTTAGAATATATCCTATCTTACCAAGGAGATAAACTGGCTAAGGTGCAAATCGTACCCGGTCAATTCGTGCCTGCCAAAATTGTGGAAGCCACCTACAGATCAGCAGCCGTATATGCCGGAAAGATAGAGTACGAATTTAGAACCAAAGACAAGAAAAGTTTCTTGGTGTCTGATGGTGTAGATGAGGAAGCTACGATAGAGATGCCTTACAACATGTTGGAGGATGACGAAGACTTGGAAGGTCCTCCAGGTGCAAACCCCGAAATGGTCGGTAAAATCCTAGAGTTACATTATGACAAGCAAAATAGAGTACATAGGATTTTGAATCCGGATAGGAACTAGGCTTCTATGTCAAATAGGATTGCGAGTTGCGTGTTGAACATGCAACTCGCAACCTCATCACTCCCTTCTTATCGCTTCGACAGGATCTAATTGGGCCGCTTTTGTAGCTGGATAGGTCCCAAAAATCAATCCGATCACGACCGCGACAACGGCAATAATAAGCATAGTATTCATCGTAAAGGCAGCCTGAAAAGGCATCTTGGCCACGGCCTTGATGATAGGAACAATGATCAACGTTCCCAAAACGCCTAATACGAGTCCCATTCCACTACCCAATACTGAAATGGTGATGGATTCAGCTAAAAACTGCTGACGAATATCTCTTTTCGTGGCACCTAAGGCCTTACGCAAACCAATTTCCGTCGTTCGTTCTGTCACAGAAATGAGTAGTACATTCATCACACCAATCCCACCGACCAAGACTGAGAGACCTACAATTAAGCCCATCACAATCCGGAAGAGTAAAAATCCTTGTGCTGCTTGCCCTACCCGAAATTCATTGGTAATTAATTGAAAATCTTCCTTTCCATTCGCAAACTGACTATCCAACCAATTTTCTATCTCAGCTTTTGTCTCCGGCACCAGGGCCACCGTGGAAACTTCCAGCAAACCAACAGCTGTCTCTTATACACATCTCCGAGCCCACGAGACCGAGGCTGATCTC
>CAJXUM010000431.1 GCA_913060855.1 uncultured Lewinella sp.
AGATCAGCCTCGGTCTCGTGGGCTCGGAGATGTGTATAAGAGACAGGCATTGGCTTGTTCTGCTATTTTTGCGTAGCGAAAAATAAAATTGCGATAACTTTCTTTCCACAACGCCCAGTTCTCTTCGCTAGTTGGAAAAATATCAGAACGCCATTTTCCATCAGCAGGAGAATTTATCCAAACATGAGGTTTTACAAAAACCTTAAAACCAGCGGCACGCACTAATTCTATCCGGTGGATCCAACTAGAATCATGTTGTAACATATGCAAACTATCTCCATAATGATGGGTTACGATCGGACTATCAATATCTTCTTGAGAACCCCATGAAACCAAAGTGACCCACTCTAAGTTATTTTGAATCAAAGGTTGAAAATCCGTGCTGTCAAATTTTCCAAAAACATGCGCCCCTTTTTGCTTGTCATCGACACCATTTTGGTTTTTTATGGCCGCATCCCATTTATCGTCAAGGGGTTCATTGGTCGCCTGCCATTGATAAACTAAGAAAAAGACAAACAATAGTCCGACGGGCAAGATGATTGAAAATGTAGAACGATAAATATTATTCTTTTTCATTTTGTAATTATTGCTTACGGACTGTAGAAACGCATAACTCCCGGGCCTATTGGTCTTTTATGTTTGGTCTTCATCTTCCCTCCTATTAATCAAAAGGAGCTAAATCAGGTTCCAAAAATTCTGTTTTGGCTTTATTGGAATTGAAAATATCAAAACTATAATGACTAGCAATCAATGCCTTAAAGTTATTTTTTAACTGTGGGAACTCCTTGATAAAGTATTTGAAATTGTCAGCAGTAGATTTTTCTTTAAAATGACCCACCGCTCTAATTGCGGCAACAGTCAAGGTAGCATTGTATTTGTCTTTTGCCCCAACAAATTCCACAAAATTTTGTAATTGTTTTTGAATGTTTTTTTCGGCTTGTTCCAATCCATACAGATGGATGTTTATCCAAGCCAATCGCAAGTGTGCCTCATGGCTAAAAATGGAGGGGTCGAGCTGACAAGCTATAAATTGTTTTTCAAATTCAACGTCCGATAGTCGATAATGCTTTTCCATTATGCTATGATAGTTTTATGGTTCTCTGGTATTTTTCAGATTTGAAATTGCTTCCACTTTTGCCTGCACTCCAATTCACACGCCTAGTAAGTTATCGATTATCAGAGGAAATGCAAAATATTAGGAATAGTGATCTGGATAGGATAATTGAGCAGTGTGACAACATTAAATATACAACTTTAGTTCTCCGACAATCCTTGATGGCTCAATAGTTATGAAGATTGGATGGTTCGTTGAAACGTATCGATACAGCTAGCCCATTGCATTAATCAATTGGCACGACAAAAGGAATATCCCATTGACCATCTAATACAACCTGTTTAGGCCAATACAATCTCATCGTCAAAGAGAATGGACCTGATTTAGGGATGGGCAACCAGTTGGAAAGTTGTTCCTCCGCGGGTGGACGAGCTTGAATAAATAGATCCAATGAACCGTCTTCATTATATTTCAATTGATCTCTATCCCCTAGCGCGAAGCGATTCAACTCATTTTCCACCAGAAATTCATCGGCAGTATAAGCCGTTAAAGACCAGAATGCATGAACGGGTGGTAATTGGTGGGCATCAAAATGAATTTGGTAATCTTTACTTCCAACTAACGAATTCCCGTTAATATCCGCATTGCATATAGGATAAACGGCATCCTCAGGAATGTTAGCCCCTAATCCAACAAAGTCAATATAGGCACGTCTTAAATAATCAATTCCATATGTACCAATTCCTTCATTTACAATCAGCCAGCCATTAGTCAACAAGCTCGTATCAGGCTTAGCTCGACGTTCTTCCATTTTTTTATGAATGAAATCAGGCAACTTTTTCAATTTCATTTTCAAAATGAAATTATCTGTACTGATATCAAATGGCTGCCCTGCTATAAGCCCTATTTTTGCCATTCTTTTGACCATTAAAGAATCGGCTGCATGAGGTGGATTATCGACCATCATAGCTGCCATTCGATTGAAATAAGTGTTGATATCTAAATCTCGAATAGCTTTTACGGGAACCCTATTTGTTGGCTCCGAGTTGACTTGGCCTAGGGGTGCCACATAATCAGTTTGCCCATAGGCGCTTAATGGCACTAATCCCATTCCATCTTGAATGGCCTTCACACTTGTGGCACCATCCTCTGGGCTATTCACTTGAATTCGACCTAACACCCAAACCATTTGAGTTGGCGCTTTTATGACGGTCAGTCCCGCTGGCGGCTCTCCCTCCCAATTAGGGCCTGCAATTAAGATTTCCTGTGCTCCTGTGCCCGTTGTACGAGTACCAGGAGAGGCAAAAACATTAGAATAGGCATCTAACAGGGGAAATAAACAATAGCGTTCTGTAGCGGGTATGGACAGGACTTGTGGTTCTTTGTTTAAATCTAACCAGGCAATGGAATAATAGGTATCTACATTGGGTTTGACTACCGCTGTCATGGTATGATCTGGAAAAACTCTAAAATGTCCCAATTGATTAACTGGGGCTATCGATTTTAACGGGTGTGGTTTTTCGATATTGGTGGATACTTTTTTGGTAAGATCCATTAACACCAAAGGATACCCAAACACATAGGTGTCGCCAATAATTTTCAACAATTCATCTGTAGAGAATTCTACTTGTCCCCTTGAAGTTTGAACGGTAGTGGTTTCACTTTGGCAGGCAGGCAGCAAGCATATAATGAGGAGGAATAAGTTTTGGGTGAAATTTAGTTTTTGCCTTGTCATAAGTAAATTTACTTAAAAGGGGCAATATATCATATGCCCTAAACATTGCTCGTTAAGAGAATTTTATTGCCAGTCGGATCATAGATCCAATAGCCACCCTGTGTTTCCTCATAGCTAGAGACCTTGCCTAAAGCCTCGCTAAGTTTTTCTTTGCTTTTGTAATTGATTTGGAAATGCCTTAACCCTGCACTTTCTTTTGGCGCTAGTGGTTTGTTCATCCCGTGCCATGAGTTCATCGCTATCCGGTGTTGGTAAGCACCTCCTGCCCCCACATCGGCGTACATATATTGGGGAAGATAGTTGAACTGAATAAACCCGATTTGTTTATAAAAGGCATTGGAGTGCTGAACATTATTAGCATACAGATGGAGATGCCCAAGATAGGCGTCTTTAGAGATGGTTTTACTGACCTCATTATCTTTTAATACGGTCAAAACTTCATTTACATCTAAGCGTTCAGAAGCAGAACGAATCGTTCCATCTGTGCCTTCCATTCTAAGCCCTCCGGTAGTAATTACTCTTTTAAATCTTTCTGGTGTTTCCAATGTAAATTCAACATTGATTCCATCTGGGTCATCTAAATAGATGGACTTCGACATGGTATGATCAATGGGAGAGTAAGGATATCTATTGACGTTCAATCGGTGTATCATGCTAGCAAACTCCACTATATTGGGTGCATGAATGGCTAAATGATAAAGTCCACTATATCCCTTTTTATAAGAAGTTTGGGCTGTTTGATGTACTACGACTAGTGTCTGGGTTTCTGTTCCAAATTCAGCGGTACTCCCCGAAGCTTTCCGCTGTTTCATGCCCACTATTTTTGTCCAAAAAAGAGTAGACTTTTCAAGGTTTGTGATGTTAAGGTGAATGGCGCCATAGGAGGCAAATTCGCTTGAATTATTAGGGTCTTGATTGTTATGTGTCATAGCATTTGCTAAAGTAGAAAATCCATCCATTGATATTAAAGTTGATGCGGCTAAAATGTTTTTTAGGAACTTTTTACGCTTCATATCCTATCGTTTAAGATACTATTTTGGTTAATTTTATCGCATGTTCGGGGCAGGCTTGTACACATAATCCACAAGCATGACATAAAGCGGGATCGGTCAGATACGCCTTATGCTTAAAAAAGAAAGTTTTGATTTTTCCTTTCAAATTCAAATTAGCCTTATCTTCTATGGTAATCGGACGCATTTCGAAAACATCATAAGGACAAATAGCGACACAGTCTTCCTTCGCTCCGCAACTATTGAAATTGACTAAGGGCATTAGTTTGCCTCCTGTCTCAGCACACTTACTTTTAGTTTCTTCTTTATTGGCCATGATTAATCACTTGGTTTTTAGCGCATGTTTGGACAAGTATTGGGTTCTCTGACAATTTTTGTGCAATATCAACTAAATACGGAAAGCTTTTGGTATGATCAACACTCATTATTGATCGCTTATGAGTTTCGCTTTGAGTCAACCACAAAAATTGCCAGACAACCGCTTTAATAATGACACAATTAGCTGATTAGGCTTTGGCAAGAATAGGCACTTTCTTACTTCTACCCCATGCTATAAATACAAACATAGCCGCCATTACGACATTCATTCCAATCGCAGAGAACTCCCCTCTTGAGCCATGAAATATAGCGGCGAAAATCATGACTGCAGCCAGACCGATGGCTGCCCATACGGTCAAGAATGGTTTGATACGCAGTAAGGAAGGAATTAGTAAACCTAAACCTCCTAATAATTCGCTGACACCAATAAATCGCACCAGTCCAGCTGATACATCTGTTACCCACGGAAGTGATTCAGCCATTGTTTCAATGGGTTGAGAAGCTTTCATTGCTCCTGCCATGAGGAACATAAGTCCTAATAATACTTGCACTGCCCAAAGTGCAATATTGATCACCTTGTTGTTTTTTTGATCTGTCATTTTGTTAAGATTTATTGGTTTGTTTGAAAAATGGATAAATAGTCAAAAATGCATAGGCTGGAAAAAAATGCATAGGCACAACCAAGCCTGGAAAAAGTTCTGGATATTCAATATCAAGCGGTAAGCTCATCCCAATCGGACCTATGATGCTAACAAATGCAAGGACGGCAATCAAGATGTTTAACCAACCGCTCCATTTTTGTTTTCCGAGTTTAATTAAGGCAACATAACCCAAGGTCATCAGCATACACCCCATAACACTTGCTCCCATAATAGCCCCCTTATTAATAATCGGGCCATAGTCAACCCCAAGTGCTTCTTGGTAGATGTTGAGATAGATGATACCTGCAACCCCCGATAGCAATCCAGCTACCACTCCATGAATGAGTGATTTTTTCATGACAAGAAATTTCGATATGATTATTTTGTGACGGGTACAGCAATATCAAGCGTTATTTCAAGGGGCACCTTTTTAGCCATTCCCTTCGTAGCGCCGATATTGAAGTCTGTCCTGTTGACGGTGAAGCTGCTTTCAAAAACATTGTCTTTGAAGGTAAAAGGCATTGTAAACTCCTTTTTTATTCCATGCATCTCCAACATTCCTGTCACTTCATAACCTGTTGATGATTTAGCGAATTTCTCAGATGTAAAATTGATGGTAGGGTATTGCTCGGCATCAAACCATTTTGCGCCTTTGGCGTGTCTATTTTTCATGCCGTTCCCAGTATTGATGGAAGCCACATCAATCTTAACATCAAACTTTGAAGCGGATAGATTGTCTTCATCAAACTCAATGTCACCTGTGAGTTTGGTAAAAACACCTGATGGGTTTTTACTACTGAATTTAATAGAATAGTCATCAGCAATTCTCCATGAGACCGAATTGTTGAATGTAAAGGCCGAAAGGGAAATAATAGCTAATATCATTCCTACATAACCAACTTTTGTCATTCGTGAAATTTTAATTGATTAACAATGACACAAAGTTGAGCAGGAAAAAGCTAATAAAAATTAAGCTATCTTAAGAAATGGGTTCTGAGTTTATTTTTTCGCTATTTTTCTCCGTAGGTCACTCAAGTATTCGGGCGTAATGCCAATGTAGGAAGAGATTAGTTTTAGCGGGAGTCGCTGTACTAAAGTGGGATAGGTTTCTGTAAATTCGATATAACGTTCTTCGGCTGTAGCACTTAGCAAGCTAATGATTCGCTTGTTGGTCGCAATCAAATTATTTCTAAACTTAATGCCTGTCTCTTATACACATCTCCGAGCCCACGAGACCGAGGCTGATCTC
>CAJXUM010000432.1 GCA_913060855.1 uncultured Lewinella sp.
TCTCGTGGGCTCGGAGATGTGTATAAGAGACAGCACAAGCAAACTCTTTGTCCTTGCTTTTTCTATCAGACACGTCTACATCAGTCGCGTAGTACTGCGTATTGCCATTTTCATCCAGGCTCAACCAAGGATATACATCTACACCAACTTCTTGGCCTAATGCGCGTCCCATGATACCTGTAGTCGTTCTTCCATAACCGATAGCCAAGGCTACCGTTCCTTCCATTTGACCAAACTGGCGAATCACTGTACAGCGACTTGTTGTTCCTTGCGCCGTTACATCTACTTGATCTGCTTCACTATAGAATTCAGCAGCATTCAAGTCTTTATAAGCAGAGAACTCATTACCACCATCCCAAGTAACAGGAATAGCTAGGTAATTCCCCCAAACGCAACGTGTAATCGGATCAGGCATTTCCATCAACCAAGGGTTGTTGGCATATTGACCTGCGCCCACGTTTACGGTTTCGAAGAAAGAGATTTCCATTTCAGAATTAGCTGGCTTTCTCGTCGTTGCACCAGCTATTTTAGGGCTTCCGCCAAAAGTGATAGGCGATACGTCTTCTCCACTACCAGCTGATACTTCGTAGATACCGTCATGCAATGCACTATCCCAGAAAGCCTGGAAAGTGGCAAATGTATTTTGAGTAGGGAAAATCTGTGCTTCCCAATGTGCCTTCATGTAGTCATGGTAAGGCTGCTCTGCTGTCGCATCCAATTCTTCACTACCTGCCCAAAGCAATAGCGATTCGCCTGCTTCTCTCGTTCCTTCTTTTCCAACTGATGCAAATAAAGGAGCAATAGTAGGTTGGATTAAGCTATAGTGACCCGCTTTAGGCTCCACATCTCCCCAACTTTCTAAAAAGTGGTGAGTAGGAGTAGCATAATCACAAACCAAAGTAGTTTCGTTAGGTATTCCCGCCATCGAGACTTTCAAGCCCACCTTAGCTGCACCTGCCACAAATTGAGCTGCATTCGGAATATCAAAAGCAGGATTCGCACCGTCCATAACGATCAATGCATCTACCTGCCCGGCGTTCATCTCTCTGATTACCGCCTGAACATCACCGTCAATTCCTTGACGTTGCATAGAAGCCGCAGCAAAATTCAATGTTTCGCCGTAGTTACCTAGATAAGTATTGATGGCATTGACTAGTACTTGCTCACCCACGTTATTCGAACCAGAAACGACCAAAGAAGAACCTTTGTGAGCCAATAGCTCAGCGGCTACCTTCTTCATCTTATCTGCGATCTTTGGATCAGCACCTGTAACAGGATTCACCGCTACATTACCCGTTCCTCGAGCCACTTCATTGTAAAGGGCAACAATCGCTGCACCTTGGTGAGAAGGCTTCACGAGCACTCGGTTATCCGCATTAGATCCAGTGAGTGTCATATGACTCTCTACCTGAATGTGGCGAGACAACTTGGCCTTAGTAACATCAGATATTTTTCTATTCTTCGCATATTGACCAGCAAACTCAATCGGAGAAATCCAGGTTCCTAGGAAGTCAGCGTCAAAACTTACGATCACCGTTGCCTTATCAAAGTGATAACTAGGAATCGTTTTTTGTCCGAAACTCTGTTCATTAGCTTCCAATATCGCGGAACTGGAAACCGGGTCGTACATAGCGACCTTTGTATTGGGATACTTTGCCGTGAAATCGGCAATAGCTTTCTTCGTAGTTGGGCTCATGATCGTGTTGGCCACGATTCGAACCTGCGCATTGGCATTCAACTTCGCTTTGATCTCGGTGTCAACAGCGGTCCAACCTGGACTAGTACGCTTGACACTCGACTCGTTAAACTTGGCTTCTGCAACGCGGTAAGGACCATCAATCCGACTCGTATCATAAAGGCTTAGAACACTAGCCTGTGCTCTGGCACTGGTTCCTCCTTTAGTAATAGATGAAAAGCTATTTCCTTCTATTTTGATCGGACGTCCCTCTCTGGTCTTCACCAAAATGGCGCAATAATCACCACCTTGTACAAAACTGGAAGCATAATAAGTAGCAACACCAGGAACAATTGTGTCGGGCTTTACTACAAAAGGCAATGCCTTTTTGACTGGAATATCACAACTGGCTGCTACCGTAGCTGCACCCAAGCTGAATCCTAAATACTTCAAAAAGTCACGACGGCTAGCCTCAATCTTCAGATTTTCATCATTAGATAGTTGCTCCGTCACAGGCAGCGACACAAATTCTTCTTTAGCTGCTTGCTGAACGGCCGGATCATTGCTAATGTCCGCAGTCCCCGTCCAGATATTATTATTTTGTTCCTTCATTTCTATAAATTATAAGAACCTGGTTTTTAATGTAGAATTGAATAATGCTTAATTAATGATGTGAATGATGGATAATTGAATCCCGACTCTTCACTATTAATTATCAATTATTCATTAATTAGTAGTGACATTTTTGGCATTCCAAACCACCAATATCCTCTACGGTAACTTTCTCTCTTACACCGCTTTCCAATTCTTCCACATATCGAGAATAAGATTTGTAGTATTCATTGCCAGTAAACTTCACTTCCGTCTGACGGTGACAGTTGATACACCAGCCCATAGATAATGGCGCAACTTGTCCGACTAATTCCATCTCCTCTACCTTACCGTGACATTGCTGGCATTCTACCTTACCGATAGATACGTGCTGTGCGTGGTTGAAGTAAGCGTGATCTGGCAAGTTGTGAATTCTCACCCAATTGATCGGGCCGTATACACTCTCATCTCCCATCGCCTCATCTGTCAATGACGCCACAATAGCATCCCATTGCGTATCTACGATCTTATCTACTTTATTCACTTTGGCATCATCTTCCTTCATGTATTCATTCTGAATCCATTTTGAATAGATGGCCTTTAGATCTTCAGTAGATTTATTTTCTATATCCTCTATATAGGTGTCAGTGCTTGGATCATATCCCACTGAAGCATATATCTTAGTCAATTCCGCTGTACCATAAGTAGAGCCTACCTTCACTGCCTTGTGGCAATTCATACAGGTATTAGCCGCAGGGATAACAGAATGCTTAGATCGACGTGCACCATCATGACAATACTGACAGTCAATTTTCTGTGCTCCGGCATGCGTGGCATGAGAAAACTTAATCGGCTGCTCAGGTTGGTATCCTTGCTGACGTCCCATTGAAATGGCGTTATTTACCGTCGTATATCCTCCCAGGACAACTAAGGCAAATACTAAAAAGCCAATCACACTTTTACTCGTAAGAATATCTACCAAAGAACGGCGAACCATACCCGTTTCTCCCGCTTGTACCTTCAACATATAGTTGAGGTTGGAAGCAATACGTGCTAGCACGACAGCTAAAATACCTAAGATAACAGCGAGAATGATGAACAAACCTGTATTGGAACCTTCTTCTGGAGTTCCATTATTAAGGTTTCCTGGAGTTCCAGCAATTTGTGCCCCAGGACAATTACCCGCATACTGACAATTGATGTACACCATCAAGTTATTGATATCCTCGTCAGTAAGGTTGGGGAAAGGCTGCATCACTACTTTGTTCCACTGGTTGAACACCTCAGTTGCCCTTGGATGACCAGCTTGAACCAAAGCTTGTGAGTTGCGGATCCAGGAGTATAGATCGGCCTGATCGTAATCAGCCCATCGTTCTTCTACCCCACCGAGCGCAGGTCCAGTCAGGTCATCCTTCATATTTCTATTGTGACATTGTGCACAATTAGTTTTGAAGAGAACCTTACCTGCATTTACGGCTGCTTCGCTCTGGGCAAAAGCGGAAAATTGTAGCGCCAAAAAAGACAAGAGCAATAATGCCCGATTAATCAATGATTTATGAACCATTTCTTCTTGGTATTTTTATCCTTTTCTATCAAAAAACCCTAGCCTGAGCCCTGGTTTTGCGCAAAGATATAATTCGTTAAGATTTTTAACAATAAAACGTGAACCCGTTAAACTATTTAGATTTCATCTAAATAAAGAAGCTCAGTAGGTTACATCCCTTGCCCAAATTAGCTTCAGCACTTTACTCCCCATGCCGTTTATTATTTCTTGATCTAGAAAAACACCCAAGTATAATTTTTTTTATTTTTTTTCGTGTGTCATAAGTTTGTCAGCTTTGTGTTATTTTTTTCTGACAATTGGCAAGAGAGATGGAAAAGGGATGGTGAATTATTAATAATGAGAAATGGAGAATGCGAAAAGAATAAGCATGAATAGGACGTACTAAGTACAGTAAAATAATAAGTAAATAATCGAACAATCAACCGCTAAAACTAGAAATAGGCACCAAAATGCTAACGCGAAGCGGTGAAGAAGTGAAGCAGTGAGTTATTCGAAATGCAAAACATAAAATCGTGATAGTCCTCAGTCAAAATGCCACCACAACACTACTTCACCTCTTCACCAATTTGCAGAAGGACTTTCGACTTTAAAAAAATACCTATTTTAACCACAAAAAAAATATGAGGGCCATTACCACTACCCTATTCCTACTTTTCAGTGTCTTTTTAGCTGCACAAATGCCTATAGTTTTGGATTTAAAAGCCCAAGGCGAGGTAAAAGATGCCTGGTTAAAGGAGCGAATGCAAAGCGTACTCCCCGATATCATGCGCCGATCGAAGATTGATATGTGGATTTTGATTTCCCGGGAATACAATGAAGATCCCGTTTTAAAGACTATGCTACCTTCCAATTGGTTATCAGCTAGACGAACCACTATGCTGGTTATCTATGATAATGGCAAGGAATTGGAGAACCTAGCCTGCGCCCGCTATGATGTAGGAGAAGTATTCAAAAAAGCCTGGGATAAGGAAAAGCAGCCGGATCAATGGAAGCAGCTAGCCGAAATTATCCAAGAACGAGATCCTAAAAAAATTGCGGTGAACCGATCCGAGCATTTCGGATTAGCAGATGGCATATCCTCCTATCACTACGATAAACTCAAGGAAACCATTGGTACAAAATACCAAGAGCGATTAGTCGAGGGTACGCCTTTAGCCATCGGTTGGTTGGAAACGCGCACCGATGCAGAAATGGTCGTTTACCAGCAAGTCTGTAGAATCGCTCACGAAATTATCGCTGAAGGTTTTTCCGATCAGGTCATCCAGCCTGGTGTGACTTCCACAAAAGACGTCGTTTGGTGGTACCGAGAACGCATTCGTGAATTGGGCATGACTGCCTGGTTTCACCCCACGGTTGATGTTCAACGACTCGACCCAGGGAACCTTGATCATCTCCGTACCTTCTCTTCCCGACCAGACCAACAGGTCATACAGCCAGGAGATCTACTGCATGTCGATTTTGGCATTACCTACCTAGGTCTCAATACCGATACCCAAGAAAATGCCTATGTCTTACGCGCAGGCGAAACCCAAGCCCCTGACTATCTCGAAGCCGCCTTTCAAAAAGGACTGCGACTAATGGATATTCTGACCGATCAATTCAAAACGGGAAGAACAGGCAACGAATTACTAGCAGG
Organism: uncultured Lewinella sp.; assembly: GCA_913060855.1. GTDB lineage: Bacteria > Bacteroidota > Bacteroidia > Chitinophagales > Saprospiraceae > DT-111. The sequence continues at coordinate 5,467 of CAJXUM010000432.1, forward strand.
AGCCCTCAAGACAGCTAAGGCAGAAGGCCTCAAGCCTACCATTTATACCCACCCCATTGGCTACCATGGTCACGCCGCTGGCCCTACCATTGGGCTTTGGGACCAACAAGGAGGAGTTCCACACCGAGGGGATTATCCGCTTTATCCCAATACCGCTTATTCTATTGAACTCAATACGGCAGTTCATCTCCCTGAGTGGAAAAAGGATATTAGAATGATGATGGAGGAAGATGCCTTTTTTGATGGCAAAGCCGTACGATATATTGACGGGCGACAGGTAGAATTATTTTTGATTCCAAGACCAGCTAGTCATTTGGGGAAGTAATCAACCACTGCGTGCATTGTGTAATGGTCAAAGAATAAGTTGACCATTACTTATCTTTGACCATAGTACTGGACAAAAGGAGAAGCCAGATGACAGAAGAGAGGTCGGCTAGATACAAGCCAGAAGTCCTATCCCAGCAGTCTCGCTTCTCGCTTCTGTCTTCTAAATGTCTAGTATTATGATCTTTATCACTGAAAGAGTGCTGTCTCTTATAC
>CAJXUM010000433.1 GCA_913060855.1 uncultured Lewinella sp.
GAGATCAGCCTCGGTCTCGTGGGCTCGGAGATGTGTATAAGAGACAGATTATTGCCTTTGAAAAAATCAGACGATATTTTAGTGGACTTAGCCTTTTTGAAGCATAGCCTTCTGTTTTTGTTAAAATGCTCATAGTAGCAATCAACTTTGTTTCATCATAAAAATTAATAATTTAGCACTACATATTAGCGTTATGACAATCTGAACGTTGATTAAACCCAAAAACCAAAGGACGTTTTCGTCTAAGAAAGAATATACTACCCAATGAACATGTTATCATCCCATTCCCAACCGATTACTCTTACTTTTCTTTCCCAGCCCCAATTGTGGCTATTCAAGTTCATACTAATCAGTTTGATGCTAATCAATAGCCAGCTTTGTTGGGCTCAAGCCGGAGACAGGACTGTCCCGGAAGAATACACCATTAAAGGCGTGGACGGGAATGCCCGCAAGGGGCCCAATGTACTAGCCCAACAATATCAGCTTTTCTTGGCAACTGCCGCAGTGCCCGATCAGTATACGATTGGGTATGTAGAAATGAAGTTGAAGCATACACTGAATAGCCTAGAAGCGGCGAAACTGCAAAAAAAGAAATTGGACAAGCAAGTAGAATTGATCAACAGCACGCTCACCTCCAATTTCCTAAAAGTATATTTCAAAGAAGCTTCTTTTGAGCAGCTGTTTCGAGAAGGAGCCTACAATGAGTATAGTTTTGCCGCGATTTGGTCATTGGTTTTATCTCATTTTGATATTTCCCATCAGATTGTACAGGAGGCCAAGCAGGTGTATTTATTGGTTGGAGACTTGCCTATGCAGCAAGAAATAAGATCCCCTTCCTACCAGAGAAAGGATCTGCCTCCTACTGAACATCTACATGAATATGCCTATTCCTTGAAAGCACTGGGATTATTGTCGGACGAAGAGTTTAGTCAGAAATCCTCTGAAGCCATCTTCTCAGAATATTTTCATTTTAAGAAAGAAGTGATTAGCCCTTATCAGTTAGCCGGTCTGATGTATTATGAACAAGCCGGAAAGCAATACTTGGAAAAAGATTACACTGCGGTATTGAAGAGCTTGGAGGCTGCCAGAGATTTGCACCAAATACCTCGGTACCAGGCCTTACGCTCTGCCTCTTTGATGCAGATTGCCAGTGGCTCGGAGGCGGTAGCAGACGATGAGCTGTTGTCCCTATTCGAGTTCTACAAAAAACACCCCATTCCCGAAATTAAGACTGAAATTGTCAAGCGGTTTCTCGGTCTATCCAATGAATTGTTGGAAACAGAAGATACGCAGGATAAACAGCAACAGCTTTATACTCAATTTATTGGGCATACTGGCAATGATGAAGCCTTGGCGGCTCAATTAGCAGAAATTCATTACCTGCAAATGGCGAAAAGCTTTGCCCAATCCTTTCAAACACTGGGTGTTTTGAATTATATGGATAGCCTGTACACAAAACGGCCAACAGATAAAGCTATTCAAAATATTCTGGCGGTCCTATTGGTAAGATCACTAGGGAATGACCGAGATTTTCAGAATGGATTGAGCGTATTGAAAGCGTATCGGAGAAAGTACCCCTTTCTAGGGCAAATGCCTTTATTCAAGGATTTAGAACTTTTTTACCAGGCTGAACAAGCCCATTACCACTTTTCACATAATGAAATCAACCTAGCTAGAAATGCTTTACTGCAATTTGAGCGCTCCCTGGTCAAACTAGGTCAGACTCCTCGCGTAAATATATGGTTGACCACTGTTTATACCTCCGCGGCTGATTATTTTGTAAGGAAAGGGGAAAAGAGAGAAGCGATGAAAATGATTCAAAGAGGCCTCAGTTTATATCCGAAATCAGATTACTTTAAACATAGGCTTGATTTATTCCGATGAAGTTATTTAAGATAAAAAAAAGGCCACCTTCGAAAAGGTAGACCTTATAAAACGAGAAAACCACTCAGAGAAAGGAAAATATTTTATGTAGATAGATTCTTCAATCTTGATTAATCCAAATCATGTAGATCATATTTCTTGATAATTGCGATCAAGTACTTACCATAGTTCCTGTCGCTACTATAACCCACACTCTTGAAACCATTCGCCCACTTTTTATAGTTGTTTCCTATTTGGAAGAGACTTGCATAGTTCTCTTGTAGATAAATACTATGTGCTCTCCAGTTTTGCCAGGCACTATTATAGGCAGGACCAGTCATCGCACTACCAAAGTGATTGTTATCATTTTGGGCATCCTCATTTGTGCCGGCACGACTCTCTAGTAAACCTTGTGCGATTTTGATACTTGCGGGAATACCAAACTTGTCCATCTCCGCAATGGCTACTTTTTGAAAGCGTTTGATATAATTCCTCGCTTCCCTATCAGAGATATTGCTAAGCGAAAACTTACTCTCCACTACCGTTTTTGTCTGCAAACTAACGGGGCTTACCAAAGACATTTGATCTATATTGGCTGGCGTATTAGCCTCTTCTTGCCGGTCGTTCACCAAGCCTTCTAGTGGCGCCTTCATATTGATAGAAAAATGGATGTCTTTTTTGGTTAGAATAAAAAGCGCTAAGGCTGCTAGACCGAGCTTCAACCAAGGCATTTTTATATTCGAAAATGAAAAACCAGGATGTTTTGATAATTGGTATTTGATAGCAACAAAAAGTTTCCCTAAACCTGTCCATAAATGATGAAATATAGCACTTAGATCTATTCCCTCAAAAGCCGAAGCACCATTGCGCTCCTTAAGCGCCCTTTTATCACTGCTAAAAGCATTTCGTGCGCTTTCTTTCTGGCGAACATCATAACGGGTAGAAGTCTCGGGTTTCATGATATTGTATTTTTCGGAAACTTTTTGTATGTTTACCGATGTAATTGCAATAATTTGATTGTCTTTTTTCGTGTGACAATACAAATATAAAACAAAAAGTTTTTAAAAACAAAAACATTTAAAACAATTTTGTTTAAAATATGAGCGACTTCTCAGATAACATTGTAAATCAGCGTTTTAATCGAGTCTTTCAAGAATTGGAAAAGTACAACCTCATTAAGGGTAAGTCCGATCTTGCCAAAAGGTTGGGTACGTACAATCACGTCATCAACAGTATTTTAAAAGGACAACGTAATATTACCGTTGATCAACTCCAAAAGTTGTTTAGCGCTTATGGTATTGATGCCAACTATATATTTGGCAGTAGTGATGATGTTTTTATAGATGGATATCCAGCCTACGGGGAGATTCCTACTCGATCCTTATTAGATCGCCAATCCGGTGCCCGCGAAAATATTACCCTGATTCCAGCTAAGGCCATGGCCGGTTATGCTACAGAGCTGCAGGATGATAAGTTTTTACAAAACTTGCAAAAGTTCTCTATTCCCAATATGCCTGGAGAGCTAATGGCCTTTGAGATTAGTGGAGACAGTATGACTCCTACCATTACGAATGGAGATGTAGTCGTGTGTGAAGCCATCGAACGAGGAAGCCCATTGCGAGACAATAATGTATATGTGATCGTGACGGATGTGGTGGTAGCCAAAAGAATTCAACAGGTACGTGATGGCAATACGGTGACAGGCCTCAATTTGATCTCTGATAATGATGCTGTATACAAACCCTATCCGGTCGAATTGGAGGAAATTCGTCAGATTCTAAAGGTTAAATGTCGCCTAACGTCCTATGCCATTAGCTAAAGCGACGGGCACCTCCGATTTTTATTGCTTGGTGGTAGAAGATGATCCCCTCGTTGCGGATGATCTTACGCTATGCATCCAGGATTTGGGCTATCAGGTGATTGGCCCTGCTAATGATTTTGCGACCGCACGCCAATTATTAGAGGAAAGATTACCAGACCTTGTTTTCTTAGATATTGACTTGGGAGGTAAGGAAACTGGAATTGATGTGGCGACCTTGATCAACCGAGAATACAAGATTCCTTTTATTTTTCTTACTGCTTTTTCCGATCAGCAAACGCTACAGGAGGTAAAAGCCCAATTTCCGGCAGGTTTCGTCTTGAAACCTTTTGACGAAAATCGACTGCGGGCAGCTATTCAAATTGCCTTTCACAATTATTACTCCATTATTCGGTTTCACTTGACGGGGCTGGATCGGCTGAACAAAGCATTGGTAGAGCCCTTGACTCGCCGAGAAACCGAATTGTTGCAACTCTTGTGCTCGGGCAAATCCAATCAAGAATTAGCAAATGCACTTTTTGTTTCCATTAATACGGTAAAAACACACCTGAAGAATCTTTACCTAAAATTAGATGTAGGAAATCGGGCTGAAGCCATCATACGAGTACAACATTGGATGAAGGACCGAGATATGTAAGAAGACATTAGCTAAAGAGCACTTTTGGAGAAAACAGTAAGCTGATGCAACTCCCTCCAGTATTTTTCACGGTCAATTGGCCCTGTATCTTTTTGGTGAAAGCTCGAATCAAATGGTAGCCAAAGCCTCCACTGGGGCCATTTTTTTCAGACTCACTAAACCCGATACCCGTATCTTTTACTTCCAATAAGAATTGATCTTGTTCCTTTCTAAACTTAATGGATATCTTGCCCTTCTGTCCATCAGGGAAAGCATGCTTTAAGGCATTACTCAACAACTCATTTAGAATGAGCCCAAGTGGGATCATCGTATCCACATCCAATAAAATAGGATCAATAGCAGTTTCCAATTGAATTTGCTCGACATCTATTTGATAAGAATTGAATAGAGAACTCGACAGTTGTTCGATATAATCCGGGACTTCTATCTGTTTCACCTCATCCAATTGATACAATTTTTGATGAATAAAAGCCATCGACTGCACCCGATCTCGCCCTTCCTTAATCGCTCCTATTGCATCTGGATCGTTCAAGTAACGCGCTTGAAGATTCAGTAGGCTAGACACGACTTGCAGGTTGTTTTTCACTCGATGGTGAATTTCCCGAATAAGCATTTCCTTATCATCTAGAGCCGTGGCGATTAGGTTGTTTTTTTCACTTAGACTTACATTGACCTGCCTCCGTTGGCGATTATGGTAAAAAAGAAATCCACTGATCAATAAGGTAAAGCAAATCCCCGTGGCTAGGCTACGCCGCTGCCAGACGTGTTGCGCAATCACCTTTTCTTGTTCCTGATTCTGGAATAGTAGGAGTAATTTTTGATGACTTTCTTGGGCATCAGCCTGAAAATCCTGAAATCGATGTAAGTAGGGATCTTGGGCAGGAGCCAATTCTTCATCCTTTAATAATTGGACGAATTGACAAACAGCTTCGCCTAATCGGCCTTGATTGCGAAGACTTTCCGTCTTTAGTCGATAAGCTATTCTCACCGTTCGTAAATCCAAGAGGGCGAGCTCATCAGGCTGTAACCAGCTATCTAATAAGGCTTCTGCTTGCTGAAAAGCACCAATTCTAATCCAAAAAATAATCAAAGGGAATACGCGGTTTTCTTTAAGGATTTGCCGTTTTGGAGGGGATAGGTTGAAATCACCGATAGCCTGGTATACGGGTCTTTTTGCCTTGATAGTGGCAAGTAATTCAGGTTGTTCAGTCACCGCTAATGCCAGGTGTTGATTGTACATATAATGATCCTTTGCCGCACCAATGTCGCCTGCCTCCTCAGCTATTTTTCCCAATCTAAGGTGCGCCCCACTTTTCCATATCTTATATTTTGGACCTTGTGCCCATACGAGTAGTTGGCTGCCATAGTCCACGACGGCATCTACCTGTTCTAATTTTTCATAAATTTCAATCAAATTTTTCAAAGTACTCACCACTCCCAAGGTATCATTCCTGTTTATTTGGGTTTCTAGGTTGGTGGTAAAGCAATGAATAGCCATTAGGTACTTCTTATTACGGAGACTGTACATGCCCCATTCATTGATGAGCGCTTCGGCCATCTTTTTTTGCCCTAAATGAGTGTAATTATCTGCAGCTAAGTGGAAGGAATGCTTGGCCTTATCGACTTGTTTATACTCTGTCTCTTATACACATCTGACGCTGCCGACGAAGAGGATAGTGTAGAT
>CAJXUM010000434.1 GCA_913060855.1 uncultured Lewinella sp.
GAGATCAGCCTCGGTCTCGTGGGCTCGGAGATGTGTATAAGAGACAGGGCTATGGGGACGATGATACAACGCTATCAATTAGACGAGGCAGGTTATCGGGGAGAACGCTTTGCCGACTACGATAGGGATATAAAAGGCAATAATGACCTGCTCTCTATTACGCAACCACAGATTATAGCAGAAATACATAAGGCTTATTTGGAAGCCGGTGCCGATATACTTGAAACCAATACCTTTAGTAGTACCAGTATTGCTCAGGCCGATTATGGCATGGAGGACTTGGCCTATGAATTGAATCTAGCCTCTGCAAAAATTGCTAAGCAAGCGGTGGCGGATTACATGGCCAAACACCCCGGTAAACCCCGCTTCGTAGCGGGGGCGCTAGGCCCCACCAATCGTACGGCTTCCCTCTCCCCGGATGTCAATGACCCCGGCTATCGCGCCGTCAATTTCGATGGGCTAAAAGAAGCCTATTACGAGCAAGCCAAGGGCCTCGTAGATGGAGGAGCTGATATCCTTTTAGTAGAAACTATTTTTGATACGCTCAACGCCAAAGCAGCCCTTTTCGCTATCGATACCTTGATGGAGGAGCGAAATTTGGATATTCCAATCATGGTATCAGGTACGATCACGGACGCTTCTGGACGGACGCTTTCGGGCCAAACCGTAGAGGCTTTTTGGGTATCGGTTAGCCATATGAATTTGCTAAGTGTAGGACTGAATTGTGCCTTAGGAGCTAAAGAAATGAGACCGCACTTGGAAGACTTATCCAAAATAGCAACTTGTCATGTAAGTGCTTATCCCAATGCGGGCCTCCCGAATGAATTTGGAGAGTATGACCAAGGGGCGGATGAGATGAGTGATTATATCCGAGATTTTGCAAGTAATAATTTTGTAAATGTAATTGGTGGGTGTTGTGGGACGACTCCGGAGCATATCGAAGCCATGGTGAAAGGGGTGGAAGGTTTAGCGCCACGTGTTATTCCCGAAGGACATGGGTTTACCCAGCTAAGTGGACTAGAGCCATTGGTTATTCGACCTGAAATGAATTTTGTGAATGTAGGAGAACGAACCAATGTAACGGGTTCCAAGAAGTTTGCGCGACTGATCAAAGAAGGCGATTTGGCCGAAGCTTTGAGCGTGGCCCAGCAGCAAGTAGAAGGGGGCGCTCAAATCATAGACGTCAATATGGATGAAGGCCTGTTGGATTCGGAGAAGGCCATGGAGAATTTCCTCAACTTAGTAATGGCAGAACCCGATATCGCCAAATTGCCCATCATGATCGATTCCTCGAAATGGAGTGTGATCGAGACAGGGCTAAAGTGCGTACAAGGAAAGTGTATCGTTAATTCGATCTCCATGAAGGAAGGAGAGGAAGAGTTTATCCGACAAGCCAAATTGGTGAGGCGGTATGGCGCAGCGGCTGTAGTCATGGCTTTCGACGAGCAAGGACAAGCAGATACCATCGAACGGAAAGTCTCCATCTGCAAGCGGGCCTACGATATTTTGGTCAATCGAGTCGGATTTCCAGCACAAGACATCATTTTTGATCCTAATGTTTTTGCTGTAGCGACAGGTATTGAAGAGCACAATGAATACGCCATCAATTTTATCGAAGCCACACGTCAAATCAAGGAGGCCTGCCCAGGGGTAATGATTAGTGGCGGGGTAAGTAATATCTCTTTTTCTTTTAGAGGGAATAATGTAGTCCGTGAAGCTATGCATGCGGCTTTTCTATACCACGCCATTCAGGCCGGTATGGATATGGGAATCGTCAATGCCGGAATGATCGAAGTATATGAAGAAATCCCGAAGGAATTATTAGAGCGAGTGGAAGATGTGCTATTTAATAAGCGAGCCGATGCGACTGAACGATTGACTGACTTTGCGGAAGGACTTCGAGGTCAAGGTGGTCGTTCCATTCAAAAAGATTTGACCTGGCGAGAAGGGACGGTAGAAGAGCGCTTGTCTCATGCCCTAGTCAGAGGGATCACCACCTATATAGATGAAGATACAGAGGAAGCTCGACAAAAATATGATCGTCCTTTGCATGTGATTGAGGGGCCTTTGATGGACGGCATGAATATTGTCGGGGATCTTTTTGGTAGTGGAAAAATGTTCTTACCACAGGTGGTGAAAAGTGCCCGGGTAATGAAGAAATCCGTTGCTATTTTGACCCCTTATATCGAGGAGGAAAAGGCAGAAGGAGAAAAATCGACGAAAGGCAAGATCTTATTGGCTACGGTGAAAGGAGATGTGCATGATATCGGGAAGAATATCGTGGGAGTGGTTCTCGGTTGCAACAACTACGATATTATCGACCTAGGTGTGATGGTTCCTGCCAATAAAATACTAGAAGTGGCTCGGGAGGAAAAAGTAGACGTGATCGGCTTAAGTGGCTTGATTACCCCTTCACTCGATGAGATGGTATCTGTAGCCAAAGAAATGAAACGACTAGGATTTACATTGCCTTTGCTCATTGGAGGAGCAACCACCTCCAAAACCCATACGGCAGTGAAGATTGAGCCAGAATATGACGGCCCGATCGTACATGTATTGGATGCTTCCCGCGCAGTGACGGTTGTCTCCAACCTGTTGAGTGAAGATAAAGATCTAATGAGCAATTATGTCCTCGATGTAAAAGCTTCGTATCAGAAAATTCGAGATCAACGGGCAGGTCGTACTTCCCATAAGAAATACCTCGCTCTGGCGGATGCAAGAGCCAATAAGCAAACGATCGATTGGAGTAATTATACCCCGCCCAAACCAGCATTCCAAGGCGTAAAAGTATACGATTCTATTCCTATTGAAGCGCTGACAGAGTATATTGATTGGACGCCTTTCTTTTCCAGTTGGCAGCTGGCAGGTAAGTTTCCAGCCATATTAGAAGATGAGGTAGTTGGTGTAGAGGCACAAAAGCTGTACAATGATGCTCGCAGCATGTTGCGCAGAATTATTGATGAAAAATGGCTGACCGCCCGAGCTGTCATCGGCCTATTTCCTGCGAATGCCAGTACCGACGATGATTTGGAAGTGTATGCCAATGACGAGCGGAAAGAGGTTAAAGCCGTGCTCCATCATTTGCGCCAACAGCAGAAAAAGGCCAAAGGCCGTTTCAATCATAGCTTAGCAGATTACATGGCGCCAAAATCTAGTGCTTTAGAAGATTATATTGGTGCTTTTGCGGTAACATCAGGCATCGGTATTGAGAAATGGGTCAAAAAATTTGAAAGCGACCTTGACGATTACCAAGCGATTTTAGTGAAAGCCTTGGCTGATCGATTGGCGGAAGCTACGGCAGAATATATGCACACCAAGGTGAGAAGAGAACTTTGGGGCTATGCGGGAGATGAGCGTTTAGAGAATAACGACCTCATCGCGGAGAAATACCAAGGTATTCGCCCCGCTCCCGGCTACCCCGCCTGCCCAGAACATACCGAAAAGCAAAGCTTGTTTGAATTGCTTTCAGTGGAAGAAAATATAGGGATAAAACTCACGGAGAGTTATGCGATGTATCCGGCTGCATCCGTTAGTGGTTGGTATTTCTCCCATCCCGAGTCCAAGTACTTCGGATTGGGTAAAATCACCAATGAGCAAGTGGAGGATTATGCTGTCCGTAAAGGGATGACCAAGGAAGAAGCTTCGCGCTGGCTAGCCCCAGTCTTGGAAGATTAAGAAATCTAAATGTCAATTTAAATAAAAATCAAAAGGCGGAGCCGTGACAGGCATGGCCCTCGCCACGTCTCAAGCCGCTGGTGCCCGGTCTCCCGACCGGCACCCACCCCGCCACAGTAATCAAATAAACTCAAAAGGCTCAATTTCCACTCCTTCGACCAATGGCTTCCTATAGGTCACATGCATTCGATCCACCTTCACCCCCAACTTGGCATACATGCTCCTGATCTGGTGGTTATGCGTACGGATTTGAGCGAGGTACATGTGAGGATAGCGCGCTAGGTTTCGTGGCGTACAGAGATAGTCGACTAGGAGCGCAAATATGCCTTTCGATTGATAGTCAGGATGTATACCAAACCCCATTCCTTTTGCATTTTTTGTGGTAGCAAAGGTGTTTCGCCAGAGAAACCCGGGCAGCGTCAAGACATTTAGTTTTCCTTTGGCATGCCGCAGAAAGGGATTGATATCAGGGTAGAGAGCAATGAATCCAGCCGGAACACCTTGATAATAGGCGATACAGGCTAGTTTGGGGTCAACAATCATTTTAGCTTGCGCAATAAATTGTCTGATTTGGTCCGCATCAATGGGCTTGAAATGATCGAAGGCCTGAAAAGAGGCATTGTATACACTCGCAAAACCTTCGGCAAATTCATCTATCTGCTTAAAGTCTAAGGGTTTTACTTCAACGGGATACCTTGATTTGAGTCGCTCCGCTACAGCTTTCAATCTTTTGAGTGGAATATCACTTGCTTTACCTTTGAAGGTGAGAATTTGCTCAAAAAGAATAAAGCCTGCCGCCTGGAAAAGCGAAGCATAATAGGCAGGCTGATAGTTTTCCTGGTAGAGTGGGGGAGCAGCGCCTTTTACCAACAAGCCCCAATAACGATCCCGTTCTCCGAAATTAATAGGGCCTTCTGCGATCTGGATTTGGTGCTGGCGCAAAAAATCAAAGGCTTTTTCAAAGAGTAGTGCTGCAAATCGAGGTTCATCCAGGCATTCGAAAAAACCAATCCCACCCACTCGATCTTTTTGAGGAGCCTGATCTTGGGCAGGGTCAATGAAGGCAGCAATTCTTCCCACAGGAAGTCCTGCCGAATCTAGCAGAACATACACCTTGTATAAACCTGTTGCTGCAGGTTTGTTCTTGCTAGGATCAAAAGTAGCTTCAATTTCAGCTCGTAAGGGATAAATATAATGGGGATCTGTATGGTATATCACCTTTAAGACCTGATGAAACAATCGCCAATCCTGTTTGCTTTGTACTTCTAGAAGACGCATAAATGATATGATATAATCAGCGCAAGACTTGAGAAGTTACGTTGATTTTACTTGTGAGCTTGTATACTACTGGACATTTCTTGTAGAGTAGGGTTAGTTGAGGCCAACAAAATGGCGATTAAACGGTCATAATCGTCTGAGCAAGTATATCTTGCGTGTTGACCTGTAGGTCTCGATCTTTGTGCGAAAACAAATATGAGATATGCAGATCGTAAGCATGAGATGAAGGAGTTGTTACTGGAACAAGCCAGCTCTGGACTAAGTAAGAAGGATTTTTGTACAGATTGCCAGATTGATCCAGGCACCTTTTATTCTTGGCAGCGACGGCTAAACGAGGAAAATGAAAGCCTGGTAGGTTTTCAACAGCTAGGTCCCGGCTGTAATTTTGCGGCTATAAAATTAACCCTTCCTCATGATATTAGCCTAGAAGTGAGTAGTGATGATATTGAAGTCTTAGGAACTTTGGTGTGTGCTATAGATGAGCAATATGCTTAGTTCCTCTAATCAGCAAAAGTACTTTCTGTATGATGATCCGACGGATATGCGCAAAGACTTTGCGGGGCTAAGTGGCTTGGTTCGCCAGCATATGGATCATGATTTGCTGAGTGGCGATGTTTTCCTTCTTCGCTAGCTGCAAAACTGTGGGCATCTATATACTTCTATCACAAGAAAGGCGCTGCAGAGGCCGTTCAATCCATGGTTTTTTTCGGATATTGAGCAGAGTAGTGGTATCCAAAATGTTTAATTACAATTGCATATCCGCTACTTTCATTTGGATACAACGATGCTCCCTTCTACCAAAGAAAAAGGAAAACCTTAATTTATGAAAACAAAAAAATACAGGAGAATTTTCAGAGGCGATTGCTGAATGAACAATACCGTTTATCAAATGATAATGAAAGAGATACTTAGCTTAAAAATATGACTTAATCGGCTAAAGAGGCTTTATCGAAAAGTTTACCATTTTCAGTTTGAATAGCTTCTATTTTATTGATTACGGCGTCTTTGAGTTGGCTCCTGTCTCTTATACACATCTCCGAGCCCACG
>CAJXUM010000435.1 GCA_913060855.1 uncultured Lewinella sp.
GAGATCAGCCTCGGTCTCGTGGGCTCGGAGATGTGTATAAGAGACAGGTCATCGAGTATCCAAAATGAGCGCCCTTGTGTACTTATGACCAGGTCTTTTTCATGCACTTCTATATCCGTTATCGCTACGTGCGGCAAGTTCAATTGTAACGATTGCCATTTTACACCATCATCGAAGGAGACATACATACCAAATTCAGTGCCCGCATAAAGTAGCCCTTTCCGGTCTGGATCTTCAGCTACCGCTCGCACAAAATGATCCGCAGGAATACCATTCTTGCCATCCGTCAGTAAAGTCCATTTTTTACCGTAATCATTGGTGCGGTAGAGATAAGGTTTAAAGTCTTGGTAACGGTAATTATAAACGGCCATAAAGGCGCGTCCGGGGGCATGAGAGGATAGTTCAATTTTGTTGACCGTGCCTTCAAAAGGCATGTTCTTGGGGGTGATATTCGTCCAATTGGCTCCATTATCTCTAGAAATATGTACCAAGCCATCATCACTTCCTGCCCAAAATTCGCCTGCTTGGTGAGGCGATTCTTCAAAGGCAAAAATGGTGCTATAAATTTCTACGCCGGTGCCATCATGCTGTATTGGACTCCCAGGAATATCATGGTATTGATCTAGCTTTCGCGTAAGGTCCGGGCTGATTTTTTCCCAAGTTTGGCCATCATTAGTGGTACGGTGTACATAATTGGATGTATGGTAAACCTCTTGTGGATTATAAGCGGATACATGGATAGGGAAATTCCATTGCCAGCGGTATTTTAGGTCACGCTGTTCTGTGCCTTCCGTATAGTGCGGATAAGCTGTCACCTCCCGTGTTTGACCCGTTTTTTGGTTCATGATGGTAATCTCACCACTATAACTTCCCGCCCAAATAATATCTGGGTTTTGTGGATTTATCCCTACATCACCACACTCACTTCCCCCTACGCTATGCCAGTGCTCAAAAGGGGTTAATTGGCTTATCCCATGACTTGGGATACTTATCGTTGTATTATCCTGTTGGCCGGCATACAGTCGGTATGGGAATTGATTATCTACGGTCACTCGATAAAATTGAGAGGTTGGCTGGTTGTTTTCCGATGACCAAGTCTCGCCACCATTTAAACTCACACAGGCACCACCATCATTGCATTGCACCATGATTTTTGGATTATTCGGATTAATCCAAAGTCCGTGGTTGTCTCCATGTGGTACACTGATTTTAAAATCAAAATGTTTTCCACCATCAATAGATTTCCAAAAATTCACATTGTTGACATAGACCGTATTTTCGTCTTGCGGATCAGCCGTAATATGATTGTAGTACCAAGCCCGTTGTCTCAAGTTATGATCTCTTGATATTCGTGTCCAAGATTGACCGGCATCATCGCTCCTATACAAGCCCGCTTCCTCTTCGTCCGCCGCTGCTATCAAGGCCCACACTCTATCCGGTTTCACTGGAGACAATGCCAGGCCTATTCTTCCTAAAGCCCCTTTGGGCAAGCCTTTACTGAGTTTCTCCCAGTTATCGCCGCCATCCATCGTTTTCCAAACGCCCCCCTCGTGTCCTCCATCGATTAAAGTCCAAGGTTTTCGTTCGGCTCGCCACATAGCTGCATACATTTCCCGCGGATTTTGAGGATTAATAGCCAAATCAATAGCTCCCGTAGAATCACTCTGGTACAAGATTTTCTCCCATTCGAGTCCACCGTCCTTACTTCGGAATACACCTCGCTCTGGATTTGGGCCGAATATATCCCCTAAAGCGGCTACATACAGTTGTTTTGGATCATCCGGATGAACAATAATCTTGCCTATTTGACCCGCCTTTGGCAAACCAGCAAATTTCCATTTCTTGCCCCCATCATCTGATTTATACAAACCAATTCCAGGAGAAACATTACCCCGTGGACAAGATTCTCCTGTTCCGACATAAATCGTATTCACATCACTTGGGGCAACGGCAATGGCTCCAATAGAACCTGCCTCTATTTGACCATCTGACATGTTCTTCCAAGTATTTCCTGCATCAGTCGTTTTCCAAACACCACCTCCTGTCGCTCCCATAAAGAAGGTAAAAGGTTGATCAACTATTCCTTCTACCGCAGTAACTCTACCCCCACGAGACGGGCCTACCGATCGGTATGTTAATTCTTTTAAATATTCAACTTCATTCCCTGTCGATTCAGTCTTCTGAGCCAAGACCGGATTGGACATAAGCGCTAGACATGAGATGGAGAAACAAAAGATCAGCAGACGATACATACTCAATTATTTTTTTTTGTCAATATAAGAACTCCCTATTTAGAAAGCGTATTTTTTGTTATCTTGTAAGGGTCATGACTAGTTTTAGAATACGACCCAAGTTTAGAATCACCACTCCCAAAAGGCAAGCGGCCATTTTGGAGGCCCTACAATTGGGCTTACAAAAGGAAGAAGCCAGCTGTCAGGGTATTGCTATCGAGGGGCATATTATTTTAAAAGTTTTGCCAACAGAAGAGCATTATTGGTCTCCGCAACTAAGCATTCTATTAGATGAAGAGGAGGGGCATACCTTAGTTAGAGGCAGATATGGACCAAAGTCAAATGTCTGGACGTTATTCACCATGTGCTATTTGGCTATTAGTATCCTGAGTGTTTTTATCAGTATTATCGGTTTCTCTAGCCTTAGCTTAGGTTTATCAGCCAATATACTTTGGGTCCTACCTCTATTGGGAGGAGCTGCTATTCTTCTTTATTTCATTAGCCAATTTGGTCAAAAATTAGGTGCAGAACAGACTTTTACACTGCATCATTTTTTTGAAGAAGCTATTGATCAGAAAATTCCGATTCATTAGCCTTTATGCTTTCAGCAAGAATGCTGCCTCTATCTCTACCGGTATATTATCGGGCAATGATCCCATTCCTACCGCGCTTCTCACTCCAATTCCTTTCTCCTCTCCCCAAATTTCAGCAAATAATTCGCTACACCCATTGATTATATAAGGATGTTTTTCAAAATCGGGAACACAGTTAACCATTCCCAATACTTTGACTACCCGTTCTATCCGATCTAGACTTCCTAGGTTGTCTATCAGGGTGGATATGATCGCCAGGCCTACATGTCTGGCAGCGATTTTACCTTCTTCTATATCCAGGTCTTTTCCTATTCGTCCATAAATCAAAGTACCATCTGGTTTGAAAGTACCATGTCCTGATACCAACACTTGATTACCTATTTGTAAAAAGGGTTTGTATACACCAATAGGTTGGGGCGGTGGGGGTAGGACTAAGCCTAATGCTTTGAAACGTTGATCTGCATTCATTGATTATTGATTATTTTTTATTAGTTGAAGTGGAGTGAGGTAATTCGGCTTCAATTTGACGAAAAACAATTATTTATCAAACTGGATGTAGTATTTATTTCTAACTATACCACTCATCGCAGTAGCTTACTTCTTGTTTTTTCTGAAATTTTGGTATTTTCCCATTTGGAACTA
Source organism: uncultured Lewinella sp. (assembly GCA_913060855.1). Classification (GTDB taxonomy): domain Bacteria; phylum Bacteroidota; class Bacteroidia; order Chitinophagales; family Saprospiraceae; genus DT-111. The sequence goes on from CAJXUM010000435.1 coordinate 3,467, forward strand.
CCTAATGCTACAAATCTGCGGTTAAATAGACCTGGATTACAATATCACTCGATGACTGTAATTCCTAATTAGTTTTTGTGTACCCTTACTAACTGTCATTTGGTATTTAAGAGCATATTCCCTTCTCGGATTATTCAACAACATGCTTTTAAGTCCAATATGTACAGCAGTGGGGCTAAATCCTTCACTTATTTCCCTAATCACTTAATCCACCGTTATGAGAATAATAATCCGGTGCCTTTTGCTCCTAAGCACTTTTCTATTATTACCTTCTTTTGCTCCGCTGATCGCACAAAAGGGCAAAAACCTAAACCTTAGTTTTAATGAAGACCTCTATAAAGGCGTGAAATGGCGACTCGTCGGGCCATTCAGAGGGGGGCGATCAGGAACTGCCGTAGGCGTACCAGGGCAGCCCAATTTATATTATATGGGAACAGCTGGCGGCGGTGTTTGGCGTACCCAAGATGGCGGTAACTCTTGGTCCTGTATCTCTGATGGATATTTTGGTGGATCGATAGGTGCCGTAGCTGTTTCAGAAAGTGATCCCAATGTACTTTATGTGGGAGAAGGGGAACAGACGGTCAGAGGAAATGTATCATCAGGTAAAGGGCTTTGGCGTTCTACCGATGCCGGGAAGAGCTGGAAGCATATCGGCTTGAAAGAATCCGAACACATTGGCCGGATAAGAATACATCCGAAAAATTCGGATTGGGTGTATGTAGCTGCTATGGGTAATTTATGGAAACCCAATGAAGAAAGGGGCGTTTATCGTTCGAAAGATGGCGGTGAAAATTGGGAACGTATTCTATTTGAAAGCAATGAGGCTGGTGCAGTTGATTTAATTCTGGATCCGAATAACCCAAGAATCATTTACGCTAGTACCTGGCAAATCAAAAGAAATGGTTACCGAATGGATAGTGGAGGACCTGGTAGCCATTTGTGGAAAAGCACTGATGGTGGAGACAACTGGACAAAATTGACAGAAAACGCAGGTTTGCCCAAAGGCACCTGGGGTATTGTCGGCGTTACCGTTTCACCCGTTAACTCAGAGCGAGTTTGGGCGATTATTGAGGCCGAAGCAGGTGGCGTATATCGTAGCGATAATGGCGGTACTACCTGGACAAAAGTCAATGAAAATCGTGCTTTGAGACAACGGGCTTGGTATTACTCACGCATTTATGCTGACCCACAAGATATAGACAGGGTATATGTATGCAATGTTTCTTTCTGGCGTTCAAAAGACGGGGGTAAAAACTTTGAATCGCTTGATACCCCGCATGGGGATCATCATGATCTATGGATCGCTCCCGAGAATAATCAACGCATGGTATTGGCCGATGATGGTGGCGCGCAAGTAAGTGTGGATGCCGGTTCCAATTGGACCACTTACTATAATCAACCTACTTCTCAGTTCTACCGAGTTACCACTGATAATACATTTCCCTTTAGAATATATGGTGCGCAACAAGATAATAGCACCATAAGAATTGCACATCGAACGACGAGCTCATCTATCACAGAAAGAGACTGGGAGCCTTCCGCTGGCGGTGAAAGTGCTCACCTTGCTCCTGATCCTACAAATCCTGAGATTGTATATGGGGGTACTTACAAGGGCTACATGATGCGACTGGATCATACAACCGGACAAAATCGCTCAACTAATGTTTGGCCCTTTAATCCTGCTGGTTCCGGTGCTGAAGTCATGAAGTACCGTTTTAATTGGAACTTCCCCGTTGCTTTTAGTCCGCATAATCCTAAAAAGCTCTATGCAGGCTCTAATTACCTGCATGTGACTACCAATGAGGGCCAATCGTGGGAAGTAATAAGTCCTGACTTGAGTCGTAATGATCCCAAGACCATTGCCTCATCAGGTGGCCCCTTGACCCAAGACAATACCGGTGCTGAATACTATGCCAATCTATTTGCGATAGCTGAATCACCAAGAGAAGAAGGCGTTATCTGGGTAGGTAGCGACGATGGTTTGGTACACGTCACTCGTGATGGTGGTGAAAACTGGACCAATGTTACCCCTCCAGGCTCTCCCACTTTAAATATGATGAATTGTATCGACATTCATCCCACTATTGATGGAGGCGCTTATCTAGCAGCAACGCACTATAAGTTTGGCGACTATACGCCTTACCTATATAAGACGACTGATTATGGTAAGACGTGGAAACTGATTACCAAAGGAATTGATCCACAACACTATACTCGGGCCATCAGGGCCGACCCTAAGCGTCCTGGCTTGTTGTATGCCGGAACGGAGTGGGGCATGTACGTTTCATTCGATGATGGTAATAGCTGGGGGAAATTCCAGCTAAATCTGCCAATTGTCTCTATACGTGATTTGCATGTGCGAGATAATATGTTGATTGCTGCTACCCATGGACGAAGTTTCTGGATGATTGATGATTTAACCCCTTTTCATCAGTTGAGTGACCAAGTAGCAAAAAGTGACCTGCATCTCTTCAAACCGAAAGCGGCTTACCGAATGGCCGGTGGAAGCGGTTGGGGCTGTCTCT
>CAJXUM010000436.1 GCA_913060855.1 uncultured Lewinella sp.
TACGAGATCAGCCTCGGTCTCGTGGGCTCGGAGATGTGTATAAGAGACAGCATAACTATCGAGTACAAAAGGAGCAAAAGGGGAATTGTTATTGGTAGCTACACCCACCCTAAGTCGAGCAGCCAGGTTGCCCCTCAATGGCAATCGTTTGAAATATCGCGTATCATTCAGAAAAATATGGAACCAGGAGCGATCCTGAAGATTAAAGACGGTTTGGAGGCTAGCGGTATTGTCAAAACCTGACAAATAAAACAAGTGGTACTTCAAGGCATTTCTATAGTGAATAAGCTTTCCTAGTAGTTTCGGTTGCTCCAATGATTCTGGGCCAGGCGTAGCAAGTCCTTCATGTCGATTGTCCTTTATATAATTTTCAATAAAGCTAGTTACTCCCACTTCTAGTGTATTATTGCGTTTGATTTGATAGATAGCAGAAAGCCCTAAACTCAAGTTATCATAGTTGTAATAGACAGTTTCGTTTTCAAAGAACAAGGGCTCTATAGAAGCCCATTTAGACACACTCAAGGAGCCTCCCCAGCGGCTTCTGCTGAAGGAAGGAACTTTGTAATACAGGTTAAAATTATCTCGCCCATCATTGTTTTGATAAGAAACGGTCAATTTTCGGCCCAATCCTCGCCAATTATCGTCATCGAAACCGACCTGGTACCAAAAGTTACCCTGCACCCCTCCGAAATTTAAAATAGGGAATAAGGTCAAAGCTTCTTTTAGTTGAAAACGGATATGAACGTCTGTTTCGACAGTATCCAGTACGATATTGCCATCAGCAATGGATGACAAATTTTTAAGCCTTTGTAAATCGGCGGCCAATAGCGCTTCATCTGCAAAACTGCCCAGTTTGCTATCTATGAACCGATTTATGTAACTCTCTTTTGTTTTTTTCAAGCCCTCGATCTGGATACGCTCTATCGATAGTTGGGCCGAAAGAGCGTTGCTTATGAGTACTAAAAAACTGATCCCGATATAGATATACTTGGTAAAAATCACGGTCTTGTTAGTTGGTTAGTTGATGTCATTATCTTGATATGCGAACGCCGATATTGAAAGTCGCAGCCTGGCCATTGTTGTTGGCCAAAAATTTATTGCTGAAATCTGTCACTAAGGCCTCGATTTCAAACTTGGGTGTCAACTGGTATTTGGCTCCGAGACCTGCTTGGACAAAATAGTCAAACTCATTCCCCCAATAGGGTGAATAGTTGGTCAAGGCATAAAGCGTTGTCTTGGGATTCGGGAAATAACTAAGGATAGCTGTAGCTGGTGTGGAAAACCTATTCAAAGCACCATTGCCTGCCGACCCAATATCCTCCAGTAGAAAATCTATTTCTGTGAAAACGGAAAAGTTAGATCCAATCGGAAAATCATTAAACAACTGGGTATTCCAGGAGGCGCCACTCCAATCGATATAAGGTTGATCCCCATTTCCTTCTAAGTCTTGGCCAACAGGAATCCAAAAAGCACTCTGAATGGAAAAGTTGGTCAGTTTTTCAAAAGGAGCCCAGCGAATTTTCGGGCCAACATTAGTGAATCCTTCTCGACGACTATCTGCATTATTCGTGAATACATTAAGTGGAGAAAGGTCACTGCTGGTATTACTTACTCGGCGGTATCGCAAATCAAAACCGAAGTTGAAGCGATTGTTAATCCCATAAAGGAAACTAACAGATGTAGTAAAAAAGTTGGAGCGTGCATTGAAATCACCTTCTGCATTACTCCGTGTTTTTTGCGTATACAGGTTATTGAAAATTTTCGTTTCTGTCGTCCCTTTTGGTATAGCCGCTGATACTACATACCTGCTACTATTATTCCCTGCTTTACCCAAACCCAAGGATAATTGTTGTGAATTCAGTGTCCAGTCGTAGTTGTAATAGTTAACCGTATATGAAGCTGGAATAGGTTCATTTCTATAGCTATTGATGAAGGTGAGCACTGCTTTTTTATTACCTCCAAAATCAGCTGCATACCAACTAAATATCTGAGACAAGCTCGCTTTTTTAGCTACTATATCTACTTGTATAAAAATGGGATCATTAATGACTTTCCTCGTTTGCTCGGTCAATTGTTCTGCTAGGCCATCAGGCGTATAAGCGAAATTAGTGATAGGAGGACAGCCTTTTGCTCCACATACCAATACGAAATGAAAACGAGGATCATTAAATGTAGCCAATAGGTGTTTCTTTTCTAGCGTGTTCAAGCTTAGTTTTTCGCCACCAACCGTATGACTTTTTGCATCAAAGAATCCAGCTTTATCTTGTACAGAGTTCGTCAGCTTATTCTCTAATACTTTATTGATCACTAAAAGATTATACGAATTGATGAGAAAGGCTTGCTGTGTATTAGCATCGAGGCCTTTCCAATTGGTCATAGCGATGTCCTTGATGAGCTGACCGAATAGTGGGTCAGTACCAATCGTTTTATAATTAATAGCGCCATTCTCTACATGGGCCTTGAATAATTGGTCGGTTTGTTGAAAAAAGGTAGTGCTAAGATTTTGTGCATTTACAGTCAACAAGCTCAATAGGAAGATAGGTATTATTAGGCTTACGTTTTTCATTTTAAATCTTGCATTTATTAGACTTTATGCTGAAATAGGTTGTCTAGGGATGGGAATTAAGATTTTTAAGCAAGGTGAGGCTCGAAGAAAGAGTATAGCCAATAGCTACACGACTGATGAAGAACGAAGGCTTGCTTAAAAAGATAATTTAGCTCCCTACAAATTATTTCAGTATAAAGTCTATTACTAAAGGCTTAAAGTTTCGTTAATCTCCCTTCGGTCATAGACCAGGACCCGCTGCCATCTTGTTTTAATTACAGTAACAGCGCGAGATATCTAATCTGCTTTGTTCACACCTTCCACACCTAATTACTTTCCAACAGTTTCAGGCGAAAAAACAAATTCTAGATCTATCCTAAGATTATTTATTGACCCAAAATTCAAAAAGATGAGAAAGCTAATCACTAGCCTTTTGGGCTTGTTGGTAGTACTAAGTGTGACTGCCCAAACCACTACAGATAAGCATAAATTGACCCGTGCTGAAAAAAAGGAAATTAGAGCAGAAGAAAGAGCGGCCAATAAAGCACAAATTCTTCAGGCGGTCAAGGATCAACGATTTGTAATTGAAGCTTACACTTTAGAAGATCGTTATGGTCGCTTTGTGCAGGTTTCTCCGATAACGAATTTCATTTTCGTAGATAGTTCCGCCGTGGTGATCCAATTTGCATTACCCAATCGGATTGGCGGGCCCAATGGACTAGGAGGGGTTACCGAAGAGGGTAGGGTAAGAAATATTACTTTTTCTAAAAAGGAGCCTAAGTATGGGGTCACTTTTGAAATGGAAGTTGTAGGCCCCATCTTTGGCTCCTCAAGAGTCTTTGTTGATGTGAATGAAGATGGCTTAGCGACGATGCGCTTTTCTAGCGTTTTCGGTTCTCGTTTTACAATGCGGGGTAACTTTGAGCTGCTGGAGGATTCGAGAATTTTCCAGGGTATGGCGCGGTATTGATGAAGAGGTGAAGAGGTGAAGAGGTGAAAGGTGAAAGGTGAAAGGTGAAAGGTGAAATTGAAGAAAAAATTGGTGAGATTTATGGAATTTGAGATGATTTAGCGTCTTAGATTGGATATTTCGATCGAGAAGCATTAATAATTATCTCTTATGGGGCCTATTGAATTCAATGAAACTTTCCGAGCTAGGACTAAGAAGTGGACCTTAGGCATTATTAAATGGTATGCCAATATACAGCCAAGGACAGATGAGGTGAGAATTTTAGGGAAACAACTCATCCGATTTTCTAGTTCAGTGGCGGCTAATTTTCGAGCAGCTTGCAGAGCTAGATCAAAGGTAGAGCGATATGCTAAATTTTGCATCGTGGTGGAAGAAAGCGATGAATCACTATTTTGGATGGAAATATTCTTTGAGTCCGAATGAGTAGATACGACCCACTTAAAGACACTATATCCAGAAGCTTTGGAAATACTAAAGGTGATGGCTAAATGCAAAAAAGGATTCAAGCCTTAGACTTGATCCCTTTTTTGCATTTAGCTATCCCTTTTTCACCACTTCAGCTCTTCACACTTTCATCGCTTTCACTCCTACCGCGCTGAAAAACGCCACATCGTTCGCGTATTATAACGTTCGCCAGCGCCGAGCGTAGTGCTAGGGAATTGGGACTGGTTAGGCGAGTCGGGGAAGTGCTGGGTTTCGAGGCAGAGGCCGCTGCGGTATTCGTAGGTTACTCCTTTACCCGTTTGTGTACCATTCAAGAAATTACCAGAATAGAATTGAACGCCGGGTTCTTCAGAGAATACCTCAACGATACGTCCCGTTTTGTTTTCTTGGATATAGGCAATGAGTTCCATTCCCGTAGACGCTTTATTGATCACATAGTTATGATCATAACCACCGCCTATTTTGATTTGCTCATGCGGATTGTCTATTCGTGCGCCGATAGAAGTAGCTGTCCGGAAATCAAAGGGCGTACCCTCGACAGGCATCAATTCACCGGTGGGGATCAAGGTCGCATCGACGGGCGTGATATTATTGGCTTTGATCATTAATTGATGGTCCAAAATGTCGCCCTCTCCTCTAAGATTGAAGTAGGTATGATTGGTCAAATTACAGACCGTTGTTTTATCAGAGGTGGCAGTATAGGTGAGGAGTAATTCATCCTTATTATTCAATAAATAGGTGGTCTCAACCGTCATTTTGCCCGGATACCCTTCTTCCATATCGGCACTTACATAAGTGAGTTTAACCCCTATAGCATCTTCCGTTTTCATTTCTTCGGCGGTCCATAGTTGTCGGCCAAAGCCGCCAGGTCCTCCATGCAGGTGATTCTCTCCATTATTTTTGGCCAAGGTATAGGTTTTGTCTTTTAATTTGAATTCCCCTTTGGCAATACGATTACTATAACGACCAATGGTCGCTCCGAAATAGGGGTGATCTCCTAGGTAACCCGCTAGACTGTCAAACCCGAGGACGATGTCACCCATTTTACCGGAGCGGTCGGGTGTTTTTAATGAAACAAGTAAGGCACCATAATTGATGACTCGTGCCTCAATCCCATTATTATTGGTTAGGGTATAGATGTCGACTGCGCCATCTGGACTTTCTCCAAAAGGGGCCTTGGTAATAGATAGGCCCTCCATGGGAGATGGAGCTGGTGTTTCTGTTTGAGTCTCATTAGAACCTGCATTACAAGCGCTAATCAGTAGCGCCAAGAGCAGAAAATAGAAGGTGTTTTTACTACTAAACATGGGTTGGTTTTTTACGTTGTGAGTATTTTATAGCATTCCTTTTGCTATATGGTAATATACTTCATTCCAGCGTAATTCTTGTTTAAATGAAGGGATTTTGGTGGCCTGATCAATGCATACATATTCTATACCGGCCATTTCTGCATAGTCTTCCATATATTCAGCATTGAGTGATTCGCTATAGCAGGTATGATGGGCTCCACCAGCCAAAATCCAAGCCGCCGCAGCGGTCTTTAAGTCAGGGTGAGCCTCCCAAAGTACACGAGCGACAGGAAGCTTTGGCAGGGACTGGGCGGGCGCTACGGCATCAACTGTATTGACTAATAGTCGAAATCTATTTCCAAGATCAATGATGGACGCGTTCAAGGCCGGGCCAGCTCCAGCATCAAATACTAAGCGCACCGGATCTGCTTTCCCACCGATACCTAAGGGATGAATTTCGCAAGAAGGCGTAGCTGCCGCAATGGAGGGGCAAATTTCCAGCATATGGGCCCCTAAGACTTGCATCCGAGCTGGGTTAAAGTGATAGGTATAGTCTTCCATAAAGGAATTTCCACCTTCTAAGCCGCTTCCCATTACTTTCATCGCTCGCACTAGCGCGGCTGTTTTCCAGTCTCCCTCGGCACCAAAACCGTAGCCATCGGCCATCAATCGTTGTACCGCTAATCCTGGCAATTGTTGTAAGCCTGTCTCTTATACACATCTCCGAGCCCACGAGACCG
>CAJXUM010000437.1 GCA_913060855.1 uncultured Lewinella sp.
GGCTCGGAGATGTGTATAAGAGACAGGAATGCAGTACTTGTCATCTACCCTTATAATTCTCAAATTGGATTAGACTTATTGAATCGGAACGGCAAATCCAAGATTAATTCCGAAACCACTCGTTCGTACTTTTTCATCTACGAAAGGTAAATTGTAAGCTTCAGTGAATCCGTGATTGTAGCGAGCATCCATAAATAAGGTGGCAAAACCGGCATCATAACTCACGCCTGCTGCTCCAGTGGCGCCCAACTCCAAACGATTGAAGCCTTCGTCCGCCAGATTGATATTGGTGGAACCTAAATTGATATCTACTAGTAAATTAGTCTTGGTATCTACTCGGCCATTCAGGGCATAGCCAATATTGGGCCCTACCGCTACATAAGCTTTCAATTTATCTTCTCCAAAACTATACTTGGCTAATATGGGAACTTCCAGGTAGTCAAATTTGGTCTCTGCCGTCACGCCAACCGGTAAATCAACACCGAATAGCGGCGCATCAAATCCTTCATTTAATACAAATCCTTTACGGGTAAAGCCAATTTCCGGTTGAATGGAAAAATTAGCAGCCACAGGAATTTCGGCAAAAGCACCTATACTGAAGCCGTTTAAACTTTTGAAGTTGGGTGTGGCATTCCCTATAGCAGTCGAGGTATTAACGTTGCTCCAAGTACTTCCTAATCGAAGCCCAAAAGAAGTCTGGGCCGTAGCAAATAAAGTCATCATACTCAAACAAAAAGTCATAAATACTTTGGACATGGCTCTCATAATCTATCTAATTTGTGTGTGGTTATTTTCAAATGATGGCAGCAAGATGGGGGCTTTAAATGTTAAGAGAAGTTAAGCCCGCGTTAGCGATTATTTAATTTTTTTTAAGAACTTAGGAGCTAAGTGAAATTATATTAAAATGTGTGACTATACGTTAATTTTGCTAACGGGAAGTCGAGAAGCCGGAAAATTGGGAGTCGAAAAATCGGAATCTTTCGAACCTGATAGGCCCTCAACAGACAACTATCTATTAGGAGATTAGAAGTCGAATGTCAATGGGTCAACCGGGCTATAGGCTACATTACCAATTTGCATTATTCATTATTCATTATTCATTATTCATTACCCATTACTAATTACCTATTACCCACTATTCATTAGAGATACTATGCTTTACTGGCAAAAAATACATGAAGACCTCGCCTATGATGGCTGGCGCAAGATGTGGCAGAAGCTTTTTCTTTTACCCAATGGCAAAAAATCTACCTTCGATGTAATTGGCAACGGTCCTTACATCTCGGTGGCCGCTTTTACGCCAGAGGGGGATGCCATCCTAATCCGGCAGTATCGCCCTGGCCCCGAAATTATTCTTACTAGTTGTTGTGAAGGCTACCTGGATAAGGGAGAAAGTCCAGAGGAGGCAGCTAGGCGGGAATTGATGGAGGAGACCGGCTATGAAGCAGAAGAGATCATTCTATTAAAAGCTAAACGAAGTGCCTATAGTACCGAATACCAGTACTTTCTATTGGCTACTAATTGTCGCTGGAAAAAAGATCAAAAGCTGGATGAAAACGAATTCATAGACGTCTTTACTTTATCATTGCCGGAGTTTCGTGCTTTTATTAAGGACAAAAAAGACCATACCTTTGTGAATATTGACTTGGCCTACTTAGCCTTAGATTACTTAGGAAGTTTGTAAAGAAATAAGCCAAGTCCTATAGAAAACTCATATCCAAGTTTGCAGCTAAGATCGGAAACAACTCCTATGATTTCGGATCATACTGTCTAATCTATTTAATGCAACAATGTTGCATTAAATAGAAAAATGCCTATCTTTGCACTCTGAGATGAAGCCAAAACCACTCTTTCCTTCAGGATGCAAGACGCTAGAGTAATCATAGCGTTCCTACTAAAAATCTAAACTTATGAAAAATCTAAGGCATTTTGAAGTCATCATTGTAGGCGGTAGCTATGCTGGTCTTTCGGCAGCGATGGCCTTGGGGAGGTCGCTTCGCAAAGTACTCATCATCGACAGTGGTAAAGCCTGCAATCGCCAGACACCGCACTCGCATAATTTTATTACCCAAGATGGTGTTGCACCAGCAGAAATTTCGGAAAAAGCTAAGGCCCAAGTGTTACAATACGATACCGTTGAATTTTTATCTGATTGGGTCCAAGGGGTAATGAAGGTCGACCAATCCTTCGAAATTAAAACCAAAAACGATCTCACCTTTACAGCGGATAAGGTACTTTTTACGACAGGTGTGACAGATGTTATGCCAGAGATTCCTGGATTTAGCGAATGCTGGGGAATTAGCGTCTTGCATTGCCCCTATTGTCATGGGTATGAAGTCAAACATGAGAATATTGGTATTTTGGCGAATGGAGAAGTCGCCTTCGAATTGTGCCAATTGATTCAACATTGGACTAATCAGCTCAGCCTATTTACGAATGGTCCAGCCATTCTGACTGCTGAACAAAAGGCATTCATTGCGCAGCTCAACATTGAAATCATTGAAAAGGAGATAGCTGAGTTGAAGCATTCAGCAGCTTACTTGGAAGGTGTTGCCTTTAAAGATGGGACACAATGCGACCTGACCGCTATCTTTGCTAGGGTCGAAACTGATCAACATTGTCATATTCCTGCTCAATTGGGCTGTGAGCTGAATGAACAAGGATATCTTGAGGTAGACTTTTTTCAAAAAACGTCAGTGAATGGTATTTTTGCAGCAGGAGATAATACGACTCCTTTGAGAACCGTATCCATTGCTGTCGCAGCAGGAACCAAAGCGGGGGTTTCTATTAATAAGGAATTGATAGGAGAACAATTAAGTAAAAGAGCAAATTAAATGTATGTTATTCAGCAATGACTTTACCTACTTCAAATAAAGACAAGGTTCTTCATACTGATTCGATCATTGATCGACTGTCTCAACCTATTTACTACACTTGTGACTTGGGTGAGGTAGATCTCATTGAACTATTCCATTCTATCGAAAAACACCAGCGAAAGGAATATAGGAGATTGTTTATCATTCGACAAACCACCAAGCACCACTTGCTTTTTGGCAAAAGTAACTATAGAGGCAGCCCTCCCTTTTATGCCGAAATGAAATACGAATCAGGCCGTTTAAGCATTATTCTACGTTATGAAAGTAAGATTGCTTATTTCAGTATTATATGGCCATGGATAATAGTCCTCTTTTTTGCGATAGGAGCAGCCATCAATCATAGAGATGTGACAAAACTGTTCGAATGGCTACTCTGGTTCCCCATAAGCCTTGTCGGTTTATACTTTATTTGGTTTTATATCCGAAGTATGAAAGAGGATATAGAGAAGGCCATTTCAGCAGCCTTAAAGGAAAGGGGAATAGCACATTAGGCAGCAGATTTACGTCTAAATTGCCCCAGTAAGAAGCCCAAAAATAAAACGACTAATACATATCCGGCCCAATGCCAATTCGGAGATTTAGGCACAGCCAACACCAATGGACTATCATCTCCATACTGTATGAACCCCGCCCAATAATAGGGTGATTTTTCTTCATCGGGTACAGAAGCGTTAGCCAGGTAGTTGGCTTTGGCTTCGTGGAGGGCAGACGCTTTGGAGGCACCTTCACTCAGCCGTTTGTAAAAGGCCGCAAAAATCTGGGCCGTGGCTCGATCATTTACCTTCCATAGACTTGAAATCAGGCTCTTGGCACCGGCATAGGTAAAACCTCTATTCAGACTCATCACCCCCTCCCCTCTTTTTAGCTCACCCAGGCTAGTCTGACAAGCGCTGAGCACTACCAACTGGGCAGGAAGCCGCAATTGATACAAACGAGGTAGATAGACTTTTTCATCTCCAAAGTCTATGTAGGGTTGCCCTTCCTTGTCATTGACCGAAGCATGAGTGGAAAGATGCAAGACGGAATGACTAGCAGCTAATTCAATAAAGGCCTTACTACTGGCAGCTGTATCATATAGGAAATCACCATCAATTCGAGCCGCAATTTGTTTTAATTCTTCTTGGCTAAAAGTTAATGCGGGCCAAGCGGCCGTTGATTGTGCTGCAAAAGGAGCCATGGCCAGGATGGTGCCAGGAGCGGCCGTATTACCGCCATCGGTAGCCATTTGCTTGGCTAATATCGTCGCAGAATAAGCATAATTCAATTGGTACTGTTGGTGCAAATAAGCCCACTGTCCCATCGCTGATCCTTCTGTTACAGTCGTAATCAGCGCCTCAAAAGGGAGGTTGTGTAAAACACCATCTAACATCAGGGTAAGCCGTTGAACCTGGCCATCCAATTGAATGGGCCCCAATAAAGCCTGAAATAATTGATGCGCTATGACTTGATACGATTTCGGTTGATTCAAAATCGCACTGGCTCCTTCAAAAAAGGCTAGGTAATCCCAGATCAGAGGACTGACGGTGTTTTTGGAAAAACGCGACAAATGCAGCTTATTGGCTTGTAAGGATAAGGCATAAATAGCGTCCTCGCCATAAAAAAATTGAATCACAGCTTGATCCTGCGCCAACAATGACTGAAATTCATCTAGGGCTACTTGAGTCGTTTTATAACGCAAGTCGTAATAGGCTGGGTAGGCTTGACGAATCTTTTCTCGGAGTCCTTGCAATGCTTTTTGCTGATCGAGTAGCTCCTTCTGTAAAGTGGGATTCGATTCACCTTCTTTCAATTCCTCCCGCAGCGCGATGATGGACTGATTGATTTCATTTTCTGTTGCTGCCAATTCTGGGGCAATCCATTGTCGGGTATCGGCCTCTACCAAGGCATCCAACAATAACACCGCCCGGCTTTTTTCTAGAAAATAATAGGCTTGCTCGGCATCTTGGAGCAGATAACAAATCGCCAGGCCTTCTTCGTAGATTCCATGCACCTGTTCCCGCCAAAACAACTTTGAATCCTGGTCTAAGTGTTCGGCGCGCATAAGATCAACCAAATAATCGGCTAACTTCAGCACTTCGAGGGCATTTTGCAAATCTTTGCTGTCTCCATTTTGGGTATAAAAGGCTTTCCAACAGCGGGCCTTATCTCTTAAATAGGTGAGTAAATCCCCTTTTTCATTGTTATTTTCGATAGCCGTCAAGGAGGGGTTTTGGGTAATATCCCCTGCCTCCTTAAAAGCGCAAACATTAGCAATAGCTTGCTGGAAATGCTCAATGGCTTGACTGAGTTGCCCTTGGGCCAGATAGACTTCTCCCAGATTATCGTGCAAACGAGCTTTGTCAGGATGGGGGCCAGCGCCCTGTATGTCGATATGTCGAGTCAGGCTATTTTTCAATAAACGAATGGCTGCCGAATAATCACCCAGTTTCCGATAAGGTATGCTGAGATTATTTTGTGCATTATTGACCATTTCATCATCACCTAACGCAGCGTAGGCCTCCTCTGCTTGTTGAAAAAACACGATTGCACTGTCATACTGATGTAGGTTTTCATAGGCGCTACCCAGTTCAAAATAGGCAGGAGCTAGCTTATTATCGGCTCCCAAAGCCCGATACAAACTCACCTCATTTAGCAAGTGCGTTTTGGCCTTTTCAGCCAATGTACTATCGGTCATTTGGTTATAAATCGTGGCATAAGCGTGATCGAGCAGCGCAAGATTTGAACTATCTTTCGTTGTTGTTAATCCCGCCTTTTGTAAAGGTTGGTAGGCTAAATCCAAATAGTGCAGCGCTCTTTCATAGTCCCCTCTTTCTCTTTCTCCCTGACTCAGGCGATAGGAACTATTGACAAACATCGAATTTTCTTCACTGAATCCAAGATTCAAGACTTCCTCTAGCTGAGCGGCTGAGGCCAAAGGATCTCCCTTTGCTTGATAAAAAAGAGCTTGGTTGTACCGACTTAAGGCCGTTCCTTGAATATCCTTGAGGGCTTCTCGCATACCAATCGCCACGGCATTGATGGCTAAAGCTGAATCAATCGCTATCCTATAGTATTTTACTGCCTTATAATGCTGTCTCTTATACACATCTCCGAGCCCACGAGACCGAGGCT
>CAJXUM010000438.1 GCA_913060855.1 uncultured Lewinella sp.
CTACACTATCCTCTTCGTCGGCAGCGTCAGATGTGTATAAGAGACAGCATATATACTGTATTAAGCCATTCATATTATGTCCATTATTAAAGTGTGGACTTTTTTTATAAAAAAATTAAATTCTACTTTTATGAGATCAAATTGTTCCTATCTTTGCACGCAATTTGGACGAGCCCTAACATACCTTTTTTCATCGGTCACAACCGTCTGCTAAATTATTCTTCCAACGACTGTTTTCAGTCCATAACAGACAGTCATAATCTAGCAAACGAGTCTAAATTGTTTAATTAATGCCTAGAGATACTTCCATCAAATCAGTTCTTATCATTGGTAGTGGTCCTATTATTATTGGTCAAGCTTGTGAATTTGATTATTCTGGTAGCCAGGCTTCACGTTCTCTTCGTGAAGAGGGTATCGAGGTAAGTTTAATCAATTCCAATCCGGCCACCATCATGACGGATCCCATGACGGCGGACCATATTTATTTACTCCCACTGACAGTAGAGAATATCGAAAAAGTCTTGCAAGAGCGACAAATCGATGCTGTACTTCCTACTATGGGAGGCCAAACGGCCCTGAACCTTGCCATTGAGGTAGGAAAACACGGGATTTGGGAAAAGTATAATGTGCGCTTAATTGGGGTAGATCTCGAAGCCATTGAATTGGCAGAAAACCGAGAGGCCTTCCGAAAACATATGATAGACAGCGGTTTGAGTGTAGCGCCTTCTTTTATTGCCAACTCCTTCTTAGAAGGAAAAGATGCGGCCCAAAAAATTGGTTACCCGCTAGTTATTCGCCCCTCTTACACCTTAGGAGGAACAGGAGGTGGCTTCGTTCATACTGCAGATCAATTTGATGCAGCGCTTCGTCGAGGATTAGACATGTCTCCTACGCACGAGGTACTCGTAGAACGGGCCGTTTTAGGGTGGAAAGAATTTGAGTTGGAATTGCTACGTGATGCGGCTGACAATGTTGTGATCATTTGTACAGTGGAGAACTTAGACCCGATGGGTATCCACACTGGAGACAGTATTACAGTGGCACCAGCCATGACCCTATCCGATACAGCCTACCAACAAATGCGCGACGAGTCGATTCTGGCTATGCGCTCGCTTGGTAATTTTGCAGGGGGATGTAACATTCAGTTCTCTCAAGATCCAGAGACAGAAAAACTAATCGTAATAGAAATCAATCCAAGGGTATCTCGGTCATCTGCCTTAGCGAGTAAAGCTACAGGATATCCGATTGCTAAGATTGCGGCCAAATTGGCCATAGGCTATAACTTGGATGAATTAAAGAATCAGATCACTAAGAATACTTCCGCTTATTTTGAACCTACCCTTGATTATGTGATCGTCAAAATGCCACGCTGGAACTTCGCCAAGTTTTTGGGTGCAGACCATACCCTAGGTTTACAGATGAAATCAGTGGGTGAGGTTATGGGTATAGGACGTTCTTTCTTAGAAGCACTTCAAAAAGCGTGTCAATCCCTAGAGATTGGACGTATGGGTTTAGGCGCTGACAAAAAAGAGTGGATTCGTACCACAGATGTGCTCCAGCGATTGGAAACTGCGAGTGATGACCGTTTATTCCGCCTAAAAGACGCCCTACGCCTTGGTGTACCTGAAAGAACAGTGCATAAGTTAACCAAGATCGATCCTTGGTTTATTACACAAATCAAGCGACTGGTCAAGGTCGAACAAAGACTTCTGCGCTTCAATGTTGCAGAAGATATCCCCGAGGATTTCTTCCGCGAATTGAAGGAAATGGGTTATTCTGATGCACAGATTGCCTGGTTGCTTAGAATTGAAGAGGAAGAGGTCACCGTGCAGCGGAAAAAACTAGGTATTCGCAGAACCTATAAAATGGTAGATACCTGCGCCGCTGAATTCGAAGCCGGTACACCTTACTTCTATTCTACTTTTGATCAAGAGAATGAAAGTATTCCTTCAGATAAGAAAAAGGTTATTGTACTTGGCTCTGGCCCTAACCGGATTGGGCAAGGAATCGAGTTTGATTACTGCTGTGTTCACGGCCTACTAGCTATCAAAGAAGTAGGTTATGAATCGATCATGATCAACTGTAATCCTGAGACTGTTTCTACCGATTTTGACATTGCTGATAAACTGTACTTTGAGCCCGTTTTCTGGGAACACATCGAAGAAATTATTGAACTGGAGAAACCCGAAGGAATCATTGTGCAGCTAGGTGGTCAAACCGCCTTGAAACTAGCAGAAAAATTTAGCGCAAAAGGTATCAATATTATCGGTACCAGCTACGAGAGCATGGACCTGGCGGAAGATAGAGGTGCTTTCTCCGACCTCCTGAAGGAATTGGACATCCCCTACCCTCGTTACGGTGTGGCGACGGATGTTGATAAGGCCATCGACATTGCCAATGAGGTGAGCTATCCAGTTTTGGTGCGTCCTTCCTACGTATTAGGAGGACAGCGCATGCGGATTGTCATCAACGATGAAGAACTAGAACGCCATGTACTAAGTATCTTCAAACACCTTCCTGATAATAAGGTACTGATTGATCAATTCCTAGAGCGAGCCAAGGAGGCAGAAATTGACGCCATTTGTGATGGAGAGCAAGTTCACATCATGGGTATCATGGAGCATATCGAGCCAGCAGGTGTACACTCTGGTGATAGTGCGGCGGTTCTACCTACTTACAGTCTGAGCGTAGAGGCCATAGCCAAGATGGTGGAATACACAGAGAAATTAGCGAAGGCACTTAAAATTAAAGGTTTGATCAATATTCAATTTGCGATCAAAGATGATAAGGTATTTGTGATCGAAGCCAACCCACGTGCTTCTCGAACAACACCTTTCATCGCCAAAGCCTATAAAGTTCCTTACCTCAAGATTGCCACCAAAATCATGTTGGGAACGCATAAGCTAAGCGACTTCAATATTAACCCACAACCTAGTGGCTATGCGATCAAAGTTCCTGTCTTCTCCTTCGATAAGTTCCCGAATGTGGACAAGAACCTAGGACCTGAGATGAAATCTACTGGAGAGGCGATCCGATTTATCAAAGATTTATCTGATCCTTTCTTCCGAGAACTAGATAGTAAACGAAATATGTACTTGGCTAGATAATGGTTGAGTGTACAGTTAAGATATTTTAAAAATTGAGAGGTTTAGGGGCTTAGCCGCTAAACCTCTCGACTTTTATGGCTAGGTTCCAGAAGTTTTCTCTAGTCATGGCCTAGCTAACTTCTGAAGCCTAAATCCGGCAACTCTTCTTTCCTAATCCACCACCTTCTTGAAGTTCTTATCCGCTTTCTTATACGCTTCAATCTGCGGTGCTACAGTCTTTTCATCCCCCACTACTATCAAAAACATTTTCTCGGGATCCAAGTATCGTTGCGTCACTTCCTGTATTTTTTCGGGTGTCACCGCATAGATACTTTGTACTCTCTTATCCAGATAATCCTCTTCCAATCCGTGAAATTCGATATTGAAGAGTTGATTGATGATTCCACCTCTGGAAGAGTTTTGCAAAACAAAAATACCCGCCATATAATTTTTGATCCCATTTAGTTCTTCTTCTGTTGGCGCCTCACTGCCCAATAGATTCACCTCTCTAACAATCTCTACCAGGGCATCTTTTGTACTTTCGGTGGTAACATCCGCCGCTTGGTACCAAATGGAGGAATGATAGCGATTGGCCAGGGTGCTACTAGGAGAATAAGTATAGCCTTTATCCTCTCGAATATTGGAAGTAATACGAGAAGAAAAAGAACCACCCAGTAAGTCATCCATTACCTCCAAGGCGACAAAATCGGGATGAGAAGGATCGGGAACTGGGATTCCTAATCGGATGGTAGACTGGGGAGCATTGGGGCGATCACTCAAAGCGATATCCGCGTCCATATTAGGGATTACTTCTGGATACGCTAGCTCTTTACCGGCCTGCCAGCTGGCAAAATCAGCCTTTACCGCAGCCTCAACTTTGGATTGATCAAATTTACCCACTACGTACAAAACACTGCGCTTTGCACCATACTCTGCCTCGTAAAAGGCTTTGAGGTCATCGATCGTAATGCCGTCAATCATTTCATCGCTAGGCAATGCTCGACCGTAAGGATGATCCCCAAAAATGGCTTTATCAAAAAGCTGTGTCGCAACCGTACCTGGTTGGCTTTTACTTACACTAACCTGTCGTTTCAAGTTATTCTTCAATCGTTCTAATTCGCTGGCTGGCAATTTAGACTGCTGGACTACCTCTGAAAACAGGGTCACGACATCAGGCGCAAATTCCGATAATACAGTTGCACTGACCGTAGTAACATGCGTACCTGGCGCTACGCTAAGCTCTCCGCCCATTTTAGCAAAAGCTATTGATAAATCTTTAGCAGATTGGGTTTCCGTTCCTTCCTCCAATAAATTGGCCAGTAGGTTGGTTAATCCCACTTTATCGGCTGATTCTAATATAGAACCGGCACCGATATAAAGTTGAATCGTTACTTTAGGCACTAATCCGTAATCGACCATAATGGTTTTGAGTCCATTATCCAGTTCGAATTTATTTTGTGCTGGAATCTTAAAATTCTTGGGTGTGCCTCCTTCTGGTGGAAGCTCTTTCTCTTGTGCTGAACTCGCCGTTGGCAATACCAATAGGGCAAGGAGAAAGAAGAAATAGGAATATATTTTCATTGTCGATTTTTTTTAGTTCTTAAAAATCAAAAGTGGGTAGGTGTTTAGCTTTCTGGTGGAGCAGGTTCGGTAATTAATATGGTTCGATTAGTAGGCACTAAATAGGTGCGAGCCGTTTTTCTTAACAACTCTAAATCGACCTTTCTAAATTCTTTCTCGAGGTCATTTACCCGACCTGGATTATCGTCAAACAAAGCAAAACTGCATAACAGATCCAACAAGCCGAAGCCAGAAAACTGTGCTATCATATCATACAGCGAAGACCTTTGCTTGACTAAGGCAATCTCCATATGTTCCTCATTCAGCCCTTCTTCCGTTTGCAAGGAAGCAATCACTTCATCTACTCTGGCAATGATGCTATCCGGATCGAGTGTCGCATCATAATTGAAGTTAAACATCCACAACATAGGGCCGTTGTAATTGTACATATTCCCCAGTAGGTAATTGATTCCACCACCTACATTGGCCGTGTATCCATTATCCTGTACTAAGCTTTGGTACAACTTGCTGTCATTCCCCGTCACCAAAATCTGGTCGAGCAAGCCCATCGCATAATATTCTGGGGTATTGCGCTCAGGCATGTGATAGGCGATAGCAATACCTGGCCGAGGAGCCAAAGGATCGGGCTTCGTAAATCTTTTTTCGGCGGTTTGCTGAGGTTCTGTCAAGTCGGGCTGAGGAGGTAATTCGCGACTCGGGATAGCCCCAAAATATTTATCCACTAAGGCTTTTGCCTCATCAATATCAAAATCACCGACGATAGCCAGTGCCGCATTATTTGGCGTGTAATATTGATCAAAAAAGTCCTGCACATCCTCCAACGAAGCGGCATCTAAGTCTTCTAAATCTCCATAAAAGTTATGAGCATTGTACCAGTTTTCGTTAGCGTATTGGGGCATATCCAGCCAAGGGAATCCACCGTATGGCTGGTTCAGTACATTTACTTTCACCTCATTCTTCACTACCCCTTGCTGATTCGTCAAGTTTTCCTGCGTAATCGCCAATCCTTTCATACGATCGGCTTCTGCCCATAATATAGTTTCCAACTTATGGGAAGGAACGACTTCGAAGTAATTGGTAAAATCAAAACGAGTTGAACCGTTTAAGATCCCACCATTGTTGCTGATCAGGTTTACAAACTCCATCTTACCCAAGTTTTTGGAGCCTTGAAACATCATGTGTTCAAAGAGATGGGCGAAACCTGTCCGGTCTTTGGGTTCATTTCTAAACCCAATATTGTAATATAATCCTACGACAACAGTAGGACCTGTCTCTTATACACATCTGACGCTGCCGACGAAGAGGATAGTGTAG
>CAJXUM010000439.1 GCA_913060855.1 uncultured Lewinella sp.
CGTGGGCTCGGAGATGTGTATAAGAGACAGCACCCATTGATTGTCGATTCCCACAAAAGACATTTCAGCCTCTGTTATGGTAAATCGAACGATCCGACTTTCCCCCGCAGCTAATGCTATCTTTTGAAATCCTCTCAAGCGCTTAATGGAGGGTGTAATACTGGCGTATAAATCGCTGAGATACAATTGTACCACCTCTTTACCTGCTCGATCACCTGTATTCGTCACCTCTACTTGCACTTCCACGGCTTGTCCTGTTACCACCTCCTTATCTGCTAATACCAAATTTTGATAAGAAAACTGGGTGTAACTTAAGCCATGGCCAAATTCAAACTGTGGATTAAAACCACCTTTGACACCCTGCAAATCTAGATTTTCAGCATATTTATAATCGTAGGTAGCTAATCCATTAGGATATTTGGGGTAGGTAATCGGCAATTTGCCACTAGGGTTACACTTACCCAATAGCACATCGGCTACTGCTTGCCCACCTTCATTACCTGGACAAAAACCAAGCAAGATAGCCTGCGCCAAATCTTCCCATTTGCTAATCACGCGTGGCCGCCCTTCCAACAAAACGGCAATGATCGGCTTTCCTGTTTTGGCTAAAGCCTTTACCAAATCCTCTTGCGCTTGCTCCAAATACAGGTCATTGATATTACCATAAAACTCGGTATAAGCATTCTCACCCAAGCACACCACAATAGCATCTACCTCTTTTGCAGCTTGTATGGTCACCGGCAAGTCCACGCTTTCATTAAAAGTAGCTCCTTCACTAAATACGACATTATCCTCTCCCAAAGCATTTCTTAGGGCACCCAAAACGGTAGGGAAAGGCAAGTCTTGTTCATCCGTCAATTCACCTTGCCAGGAATAAGTCCATCCCCCATTCAAGCTACGAAGAGAATCGGCCGTTGGTCCTGTTACTAATACCTTTTGTCCGGCTTGCAAGGGAAGTACTTCTTCTTCATTTTTACACAGTATCAAGGATTCCTGTGCGGCTGTCAAGCTGGCTTGCTTGAAATTGGCACCGGCAAAATCCGGATACTTTTCCATTGGCTCAACCATCTGATCGAACAAGCCTAGATCATACTTTAGTTTCAAAATACGACGCACCGAAGTATCTATCCGCTCTTCAGAAATAGCCCCTTCTTCCACCAGTTCGATGAGATATTCGGTAAAAGAAAAATCCAATGGAACCATGCTCATATCTACGCCCGCCATGATAGCCATTCGCACCGCCTCTTTCTGGTCTTTAGCAATACGGTGGCGAGTATGCAGGTATTGAATATCTTCCCAATCCGTCACGGCCACGCCCTCAAATCCAAGTTGTTCTCGTAATAATTGGGTTAAGATAGCCGGGTTGGCATGTACAGGAATGCCATTGATTTCGCCGGAGTTGATCATGACGGTTGCCGCGCCATCAGCGATGGCCTTGGCGAAAGGCGGTATATGATACTCTTGCAGCTGTCGTTCGGGAATATAGGCGGGTGTGCGATCCTTGCCGCTGAGCGGTACTCCATACCCGAGGAAATGCTTGAGACAAGCTGCGACTTTATGAGGCTGACCAATATCGTCTCCTTGCATACCTTTCACTACTGCTTGTCCAAATGCAGTAGTCAAGTGTACATCTTCTCCAAATGTTTCCCACAGGCGAGGCCAAACGGGGTTACGTCCCATATCCAAGACGGGCGAAAAGGCCCAAGGCATACCAGCAGCTTTCGTTTCATAGGCGCTAACTGCCCCCATTTTTTCAGCCAATTCGAGATTCCAAGTTGCTGCTAATCCTAATTGCTGCGGGAAAAGGGTGGCGCCCATGACATAACTTGCACCATGAATCGAATCTATACCATAGAGTACCGGTATTTTCAGTGGCGTCTGCTCCACTTGCGTTGCGATCAGGTTCATAATTTCCCGCCAACGCTGGCAATTATGAGCTAAAGGGCCAACATTGAGGATAGATCCTACTTTATAGGTTGACACAACTTCATGTAATTTCTCGAGGTTGATCTTTAGTGGGAAATCGAGTTTGTAAGCTTTCCCTTCCGCAATGGTATCGATCGTCAATTGCGTCATCTGACCCACTTTTTCTGCCAAACTCATTTGAGCCAATAATTGCTCTACCAAATGGTCCATTTTATACTGCGTTGTTGTACAACAGGGGGGATCTCTGTTGCTATTATTGTAATTAAGTAATTCACCAAATGAAACTATACACTTCTGATAGGGCCTTTTTTCCCTCAATCAGGAATACAGAGATAATTTTGGCGAACTACTTAAGTAACTGAACCTATATAATCGGCTTTTTATGGCGGGCTCTTTTTGCGTTATACTGCGTTAGATTTTCTTCGAGTAGCTTTGGCTAATATCATCAAATCTGCCTGGTCTAACACAAAAACTCCCTCCTCCCAAAGGAACGATTATATACATCCAGCTACTTAGGTTTCATACTACTTTCCACGAAAGTATATAAATTTTGTACCTAGCATCGGTATGCGCAGGCTCAAACCCAACTAAAGACAAAAATTCATTACATTTAAGCAATATCATATTATGTATTTTTGGCTCTCTGCTATTTTTTGTGTTCCAGTCAACTAAAATCCGCTGGCTACTGGGTTGATCAACCCTCATTATCAATCGCTTATAATCTTAGTTTAGCGTTGAGCACAAAAATTAGCAGAGAAGGGTTTATTTACGGCTAACCTAAACAGATGGACACATTAGACAGTATTCGTATCAATTTCAACCCGAATCAACTCGGTTTACTCAACCTTTGTTTGGCTTTTTTGGTCTTCGGAGTAGCACTCGATTTAAGGGTGGAGCATTTTAAATCCCTGATTCAACAGCCCAAGGCAGCATTTATCGGGCTGTTCTCACAGCTGGTGCTACTGCCGCTACTGACGCTTGGCCTGATTTTCGTTTTTCAACCTCCACTCAGCATTGCGTTGGGTATGGCCTTGGTCGCTTCTTGTCCCGGAGGCAATGTCTCCAACTATGCGGTTCATTTGTCCGGGGCGAACACCGCACTGTCCATCACACTCACCTCCGTTTCGACACTTTCAGCCATACTCATCACGCCGCTCTATTTTGTCCTCCTTACGCAATACATTCCTGGGGCAGCAGCCCTTTCGACCACCTTGCAGCTACAACCGCTAGACATGCTTTGGACCATGATACAACTCATTGTTCTCCCATTAATTATGGGAATGGGAATAGCCCATTTCTGGCCCGTTTTCACCACTCGTATTCAGCGCCCGGTCAAATGGTTATCGATGGCCATATTCATAAGTTTTGTGGTCGTTGCTGCCTTCTCTAATTGGTCCAATATTGTCAACTATTTACACCTTGTATTCCTCATCGTTTTGGTGCATAATACCTTGGCGCTGTTAACGGGCTATAGCTTCGCGAAATTGAACAAGCTTAGCGAAGAAAATGCGAGAACGGTGGCCATTGAAACAGGTATTCAAAACTCTGGACTGGGCCTCATCTTGATTTTTAACTTTTTCGATGGTATGGGAGGAATGGCTATGATCGCAGCCTGGTGGGGCATTTGGCATCTCATTTCGGCCTTCTCTTTGGCCATGTGGTGGAGTCGAAAGCCTGTTGCGGTACTGGAAAAGGTTGGTTAGCGACAGTTTAAGTTAAAATCCGAGATTTATAAAGAAAACTGCACTCTTTTTGTTAAATTTAGAACTTTACTTTTATCTAATTGTCTTGCTAAAGATTATTCTTCACAAAGGCCTTGCGAACCTGAATGAATAATGCAGTTAGTAACTTGATGTTATCTTGCATGAAAAGGAAATAATAGCGGTTTATTCCGATTTCAGAAAGCCTTTCAATTATTTCTCTACTTGTGCTTTCCTATAATGAAAATCTAAAGCGCAGCCTATGAAAAAAGCGTTTACCCTCTTCTTATTTATTGGGATGGCTGGTTGTCTTTTGGCCACATCTCCTCTTCCTGATCCGTTAAAAGGTTATATTGTTACACGAAATGGTAAATCACTTACTGGAGCAATAGGAAACATCTTTCATACCTCTTATGGTAGTGAGGTGACCTTCATCAATGACTTTGGAACCATTTACCAAATTCACCCTTTCCTGATTAAAGGATTTGTCTTTAGGGAAAAAACCGACATGGTTACTTATGAGAGTAAGTATTCTCAACGGAAATGGCTTTTCTTAAAGGTCATGCATAAAGGTGAGTATATGAGTGTATACAAGTCACCGGAGAAAAAGTCAGTGGTGAATTTTACCCGTGTCTCCTTCATGGCAGAAACTGTGAAGAATGAGGAGTTCTGGCTCGAACTGCATGGTAGAAACCCTGCTCAGATTCGCCGCCTCGGATTTAAGAAGCAAATGCGTAAGCTTTTGAAACGAAGAGCGCCTGAATTAGCCGAGTTAATTGGCTCCAAAGGCTATCGTTTCAAAAACTTAACTGCAATTGCGGAAACTTATAACCGCAAATGTGAGGAAACCAAATTCAAGCTTTAGTGCTTATTCTTTCGTAGTATCCTAGCTTCCCAAGGAGCTAGTGGTGCGAAAGTAGGTGCCACTGCTTCGTAGTTTCCAAATGCATATTGCCATTGTGCTTCCTCCAAAGGTAAGTCCACAAGGGCTTTGCTACTCGTGTCTGAGAAATTCAATACCACCAAGAATTCAGCGGTATCATCTGTTCGACGATAGGCAAATACCTGCTTGTCCGTCATCTCTATAGGTTCATAGGCCCCATAGACGAGGGTCTTATGTGCTTTTCGGAAAGCCAACATCGATTGATAATAGTAGTAGATAGAAGATGGATCGGCCAATGCAGCGGTAGCGTTGATCACGGGATAATTTGGATTAATCTTGATCCAGGGTTCCTCAGCCGTGGTAAAGCCCGCATGGGGTGAGTTGTCCCAGTGCATAGGTGTTCGAACATTGTCCCGGCCCTGCCGATGAATTCCTCTTAAAAGGGCATCCATATCCTCTCCTTTTTCAGCTGACTCCTTCCAAAGGTTTAAGGTCTCGATATCTCGATAGTCCTCAATAGATGGAAAGGCCACATTCGTCATGCCCAATTCACTCCCTTGATAGATACTCGGCGTACCTCGCAGACTAAGCACCAACGTAGCCAGTAGCTTGGCAGAGGCTAAACGGTATTCTCCATCATTCCCCCAACGCGATACCATACGCGCAAAGTCATGATTATCCAGAAATATGCTCAACCATCCCTGGTCACCCATTGCCTTATCCCAAGTGGTGAAAACAGATGTGAAATCACTCAATGCATAAGGTTGAGCATCGAATCGCCCCCCTGGCCCCATATCAATAAACATATGACCAAAATGAAAAATCATGTTCAATTCATTGCGATCTTCTCCAACATATAGATTAGCCAATTCAGGTGTGACGCCTGGGGCCTCTCCTACAGTGAAGATGTCATAATGTTGACAGACCTCCCTGTTCATCTCCTGCAAAAACTCATGCAAGCGTGGGCCATTGGCATACATTTCTTCCACCGTTCGACCAAAATCGTCATAGGGTAATGCTGGAAAATCCAGGTGCTTAGAAATAAAAGGAATCACGTCCATTCTAAATCCATCTACTCCTTTATCCAGCCAGAAGCGCATCAATTTGTATACTTCTTGTCTGACCTTCGGGTTTTCCCAATTGAGGTCAGGCTGTTTTTTAGAAAACAAGTGTAAATAATAAGATTCGGTGAGCTCATCGTATTCCCAGACATCTCCCCCAAAGAAAGAGGGCCAAACAGAAGGCTTTTCTTTCTTCCAGAAATAGTAGTCACGATAAGGGTTGTCTTCCGATTTCCGCGATTCCTGGAACCAGTGGTGTTCGTCTGAGGTATGGTTGACGACCAAATCCATGACCAGCCTCATGCCCCGCTCATGAATACCTGCTAGCATTTCATCAAAATCTGCCAGGGTACCAAATTCTGTCTCTTATACACATCTGACGCTGCCGACGAAGAGGATAGTGTAGA
>CAJXUM010000440.1 GCA_913060855.1 uncultured Lewinella sp.
GAGATGTGTATAAGAGACAGACTACAGGTGGTGCGAATGAAATGATGACCGCCTTTATGGATCAAACCATTGAGCGATTGCGTGCGGATGGAGCTACGGAAGCGCAAGTCAATGCTAAAATTGCAGAAATGGAATCCTTCCAAGAAATGTATAAAAATCCGATCGTCAAAATCGGCATTACTTTCCTAGAAATATTTCCAGTAGGGTTGATCATTTCACTCATCGCAGCTGGCCTTTTGCGAAAGGCAAAGTCTACTGTGTCCGTGGCTCAATAGAGTTCTTATGGTATAAATAAAGGTTCCTAATGGATTGGGCTAAGGTCGTTCTCCTGCTGAGTTTGAGTGACTGTCTATCTAGGTCGCTTTTGAATTACCCGATTGTTAAACCCGAGCTACTGAAGGAATGTGATTCCTTTGGTAGCTCTGTTTAAACAACGTCAATATTCAAGTCTCTGCAACAATACGTGGTTTTATAAAAGCTATAATTTGATCAGTGATCTTGGTTTCCATCCAAAGAATTTCTTTTTGTCTTTCGGAAAAGGTACCCGATACCGGAAAGGTTCTACCTGCGTCACTTACATACTGTTGGTACTCACAGCCTACATCGAATATAACTAAATCACCCGCTTCCATGGCTCGATTACGGCGATTGTAATGGGTGGCCAAGATGCGCCATGGCCAGAGAGAATTGGGCCCCGATTTAATAATGGATCCAAAAGCTAGACGATGCGCTCCGTTTAATTTAAAATCGCCTTCTAGCGCGCCCTAGTCGCGCCGAATTTGTACAGGCTGCATTAATTGGCCGACTTCAGCGAGCCCTAGGTGGGCAATACGCTTTCTCCGGACCTACCCAAACCCATCAAGTAAATGCAAAATTAGCGGAGGAAGGCTTTGAAAAAATGTATAGCGAGCTTCAGCAATTGGAAAAGACAGATTTTCAAGCATTATATGATGCTTTGGCGGCTATAAACCTTGGATTAAAACCTGCTCCGATATTGCCCATATGGACAGGGAGCTAATAGGTTGGGATTTGCAGTTCTTAGCATAGATAGGTAGGATTTTCCTATCCATGCTAAGAATCTTTTTTTGAAACTATTCCCATTGTAACACCATCCAGGATCTACTGGCATTGCATTTCCAGATGGTAGAAAAGTTCAGATAGGGAAAGAGGTTATTCGGATTTGTACAGGATAAGAGGGTAATGTCTACAGCCATTCCATCATTGGTAATCGGACTGTTTCCCTTATAATCAATTGTTTGGGTATTGGGATAATAAATTGTACTAACACTACCTGTAAGGCCTATTTGTCCGACTACATTGCCGGCATAGTCCCCTGTCTCACTTTCGGAAGTAATCCTGATATTGCCAGTAGCATAGGATCCAGATAGTACTCCTTCAAGAAGGCCGACTAGCCCACCACCTTGCATCGTTGCAAGCACATCTCCTGTGGCGTAACTATTGACTACTTGAGCTCCTTCCTTGATTGTTCCTATTAGCCCACCGATCTCAGAAGCAAATGATCGGCAATAGCCGGTGGCAAAACTATTCTGTATTTGGCCATTTTGGCTGAGGCCAACTAGCCCTCCCATTTGTGCGTTTTCAGAAATAATGTCACAGGAGGAAGAGCAGTTGACAATGATTCCTTCCTGTTGTAAGCCTACTAAACCTCCGATCATGCCACCCACAGCAGATACTGCACCAGAGCTGTGACAATTCTCTATTAGGCCATTAACTTGTATTCCGACTAGCGCTCCGGAGGAGGAACCCACTGTGATATCTACTTGTTTGAGTTGGAGGTTTCGAATTTCCCCATTTCCATCTAGCACGCCAAAAAGCCCGAGTACTCCTGCTAAAGTTTGTTGGATAAACAAACCGCTAATCGCATTCCCATTTCCATCAAAAGTGCCAGTAAAGGGCGTATTCTCATTGCCGATCGGAATCCAGCCAGTGAGATTCTTATCTGAAAGCGGCTTCAGGTTTAGATCTTTGGTCAGGCTGTAATGATTGGCTGAAAAATACCTGACCAGGTCTAATTGTTCCGCTGTTTCAATTAGGTAGGGATTTGCTAAGGTCCCATCCCCTGCAGCAAATAATGGCTGTGGTTCTTCTTTGGTGGTAAAGCTGAGCTCAAAGTTTTGTGCCAACTGCTCACCGTTTTTTCCCAGTTTGCCGGCTGCAATTTTTAAGACATAGCTAGAGATATAAGTCAAATTGGCATCGGAATTAATGATAACACTTTTTCCATCGGCACTAATTACCATCGACTTGGCTACTTCTCCGCCAATATCCGCTAAACTAATGGCTCCGTTAGTGATATTATCAGCAACTTGCTTTGAAAAGCTGATCGTAAGTGTTGCATCTACTGGGATATTTGTCATCCCATCAGTTAGGTCGGTACGATTGAATTGGACGGAAGACACTTTCAATTCCTGGGCGTCAAGGGGCGTAGAAGATTCTTTCTTTTTGCAAGTAGAAAGCAGGAGAAAGAGCAATGCAAAGAGGAAGAGGTTTGAAAATCTCATTTTTAGTTTGTTTTGAGCCATCTATGGGCCATTTGAGAATATTGGCAATGCCAAAACCTAACAAAGGCTTTTATTCATTGTTCGCAGTGATCATAATACTTGCATTCAATTAAGCAGAATGCTATACCTATCCTTTGGATGTAGGAAATAGCTACGAACCCCATCTTGAAGAAATAGAAAATTGATGATGAGCTATTTCAAGGATGTGTTTAATAATCGTTTTGGAAGTAGTACCGAGGAAGGAAAATAATGTTTTGCAGTTGATTCTTAAACACACCTGCTCAGTCGGGTAGGCTAAGATAAGACATTCTGAGAGGAAGTTAAAATCGAAGTTGTTTTAAAATGCTTTCCGTCCAAGGGCCAGGACAATCGCATTTAAATGATATTTAAGATTCTTTCCCTGACATCGATATCCCATGCTGCCTTGAGTCTTTTGGTTTTGATGCTTCCTTTCGCATTGTTCAATCTCAATATTCAAGTCTCTGCAACAATGCGCGGCTTTAGAAAAAGCAACAATAGATAGGCGGCAATCAGCCCAAGTACTGAAAATAATACATCATACGGATCATAAATATTTCGACCTCCTAAATTATGGATTTTGAATTCTTGCAAAATCACGTAAATAGCTGCAAAGAGGGTTGCGATTACATAAATAGTAGCATTCTTGCTTTCGACTAAAAAGGGGAATCCATGATGCTTGAGCACCAACCCCATATAGCTTAGTAATATCGTCCCCACAGCAGCTTCACAAAAATTGGGATAGGATAATACGAAAGTATTGATCGGAGCCGAGAAGTCATTCTCGAGGACAAAAGGGCGGATCCAGACTTTATTGGCTATAAAGGTGACAATTACCCCTAGTTGTATACGGACTAATATGGCTACATCATTCATAGAAACGGATTACTCTTTCATCAATTTTTCCAAGCCTTCTGGCGTGCGAGGCAAGGATTTACTTAAAACTTCACAACCCTCTTCGGTAATCAGAATTACATCTTCTGTAAAGACGGATATTTGTTCATCATGATTGTAATACCAAGGCTCTACGGTGAAAACCATACCGGGCTGTAGAGTAGCCAAAGGAATATTGGGGTCACCTGTGGCTAAACCTAAGTGATGACCAAAAAACAAGCCCACCTGCATGTATTTTTTAGCATCAGCTGGGATAATCCGGTCAGTCAATTGTTTGATGTCATTAAAGGTAACGCCCGGTTTTATAAAAGCTATAATTTGATCAGCGACCTCGGTTTCCATCCTAAGGATTTCTTTTTGTCTTTCGGAAAAGGTACCCGATACCGGAAAGGTTCTACCTACATCACTTACATACTGTTCGTACTCA
The DNA here is from genome assembly GCA_913060855.1 of uncultured Lewinella sp. Classification (GTDB taxonomy): domain Bacteria; phylum Bacteroidota; class Bacteroidia; order Chitinophagales; family Saprospiraceae; genus DT-111. The sequence goes on from CAJXUM010000440.1 coordinate 3,862, forward strand.
CAGCCTACATCGAATATGACTAAATCACCTGCTTCCATGGCTCGATTACGCCGATTGTAGTGCGTAGCTAAAATTCGCCAGGGCCATAGCGAATTGGGGCCCGACTTAATGATAGATCCAAAGGCCAAGCGGTGTGCGCCGTTCAACTTATAATCCCCTTCCAACACACCTTCTAAATAGCGTTCGTCAATGCCGGGCTTAATTGCCTTGGCTGCTGCTTTTATCCCGGCTACCGTAATATCGACGGCCTTTCTCATCAGTTTGATTTCAGCGGGAGATTTGATCATTCTTACGCTGGCTATCGAACCGTAGATGTTTTCGAATTGTAAGCCCTCATGTTTAGTTTGTAGGGCATGCATGAGAATTTGGATAGGTGAATGAGTAGCTATGTAATCATCCGACATATATGAAAGTGGCCCCTGTCTTCCACTGTTAACTAGTATAGCGGTATTAGCTGTCGCTTTTTTATCCATTAGTCCCGCAAAGGTTTCAATATCCTTCAATCCCAACCCTCCCTTTCGTGCGATTTCAGGATCGTCTAAGAACGGCCTGCCTGGGAAGTCATTGGGCCTGGAACTGCTTTCAAACCTTAGATCTCTTTGCGGGACATAAGCGATAGCAGACTCATCAGCTAAGTCTAGCACTAAGATAGCATTCGGAATCTCTAAACCGGTGAAGTAGTAAAAGTCATCTAATTGGCGAAAAGTTTCACCATAAGAAAACCCATCTCTGGCGGGAATCACTACCAGTCCCGTTTTATTTTGGCGCTGTAAAATCTGAATCAACTTAGTCCTTCGTTCCGCCAATTCGGTTTTAGTAAAAGGTAGGTCGGTCCATTCAAAATAAGATTGCACGGGTGTTTGAGCAAATACAGTAGAGGAGAGGCAAAGTAAGAGCGTAACTAATCGCTGAATCATATCGCTTGATTTTTGCTAAATATACTTATATATGGCCAGTGAAGATGAACAGAGGTTAGATTTACTATCCAGCTAATCTTCTCGATCTCTTTTTATATTTGAACTAAAAAACGAATGAAGTTTTCTTTTAGCCTGTTTTATAACCTTCTCTTGCTCTTCTTATGCTGTCAATGTCAAACGGCAGTCGATTCAAAACAAGAACAAGAGACAACCGTCGCCATTACGCCAGACACTCTTATACCCACTCCTGCAGCTGTACCCGTTCCGCCGCCGCTTCCCCTTCCCGATTATGATACCACAGAATGGACCGATATCCATTTGCTCGATACGACGATTGTACTTGATTTACGCTATGCCACGACTAATAACTTTGTGGAAGAACAAATGTATGATTGTGGTCGATGCTTTTTACGACCAGCAGTAGCAGCGGGAATTGTCAAAGTTCATCGCTTATTACAAGAAGAGGGTTTGGGCCTGAAAATGTTTGATTGCTACCGCCCTCGTCCGATTCAATGGAAATTATGGAATAAAGTGCCCGATAGACGATATGTATCCGACCCACGCAAAGGGTCCATGCATAATCGAGGAGCTGCGGTGGATATTACGATTGTCGATGCCCAAGGGAAGCAATTGGAAATGGGGACCACCTATGATTTCTTTGGTCCAGAGGCTTGGAGTACCTATCGAGAGTTGCCGGATAGTGTATTGGCCAATCGACTCAAATTGAAGACCCTCTTAGAAGCCGAAGGTTTTGCAGGGATTCGTACGGAGTGGTGGCATTTTTCCTTTCCTGGTGGCGGACATGCCTTATCTGATATGTTGTGGAATTGTGAATAAGTGCTAGTTTGGAGGTAGGATTTGGAAGCGAAAATATTTAATTATGGGTTCTCACAAAGCTGATTTTTGAGTGCATAGCAGCGCTACGGACGAAAAAATAGCTGTAGTGAGGTTTCTTAAGTAAATATTTGCAGCCCGAATGACTATCTCCAATCTAGCACTAAGCCTGAAAAATGCTGCCAAAACGGCAAGAGATCGAAACAAAGGACATATTTGAACGTTTGTTGATTTGAGATTAAGCAAAGTTTTTTAGAAATTGCGACCTCATTTCTAAAAGTAACCTTCTTTGACGCTAAAGTTGTTAAACTGTCTCTTATACACATCTGACGCTGCCGACGAAGAGGATAGTGTAGA
>CAJXUM010000441.1 GCA_913060855.1 uncultured Lewinella sp.
ACACTATCCTCTTCGTCGGCAGCGTCAGATGTGTATAAGAGACAGCTCCTACCCTACTGGCCCTATTGGGGAGCCTGAACCAACTACTAATTATGAGTAATTTGGAACAAGAATATTCCTTTCCAGCCCATAATCTCTATTTAAAAAGCAATAGCTGGCTATCTAGGGTCGCATCGAGCCAATGCTTTACCATTGGCTCAATGTTTATATAGTCGCCAGGCAACAAGGTTTCTTTTATTCCTTGTTCATTATTAAAAACAACCTTACCTACGACGCAAACTAAGAGAGCTGGCACTTTGGTGATATGCTCTTTTAACTGGCTATTTTCTAATAGCTGTATGGTCGTTAGATTTCCTTCTCCGCCTTTAAAAAGACTTTTGGCCGAGACTGCTTTCCCTTCGCTATGCAGTGTTTGTATATTCATTATTAGATCAGGATAATTGCGTGAATGTAATGTTTGCTCTTGCCTAAGAGCATCTCTCATCTCTAAGGTAAGCCATTATTTTGCCTTTCTGCTGTCTATTTCCCGCAATGTTCATGCAGGCCATTGATGACTTCATCGTACTGCGCTTGCGTGATGAATTGAGGGGTATACGTTTCATTTCGAGACTTGAGTTGTTGGGTGAATGCTCGCATATGGTTTCTAGAACCACACTCCAGCATTTCATACATATCAATGAGGTCCGTTTTGGTCGTGCCCGATATGGCATCGTCCAAGTCTCTGATGTCAACATCTTCGATGGTCGCACCGACCTTCAAGGCTGCTACTAAGGAAGCATCTCCTTGTGCAATTAAGTCATCGTACAATTGCTGTAAAGTGGTATTGGTAAAAACACCCGACTCATTTGATGCAGGATCTTCCACCCCATATTTTTCCATGATGGTCCCTACGGCATCCATGTGTTTCTGTTCGCTTGCTGCAATGTTATTGAAAATATTCAACTCATATTTGTCATAGAAATACAAGTAAACATCACGGGCGAGTTTTTCTTCCTCCCGCATAAATTGCAAATTGATTTCTTCAAGATCAGTCAAAGTAATTACGTTCTCAGGCGATATATTATCATTGGATGTATCACAAGAGGACATCCCCGCTGTTACAAACAACAAGGCAAATAGTAATAAAGACAAGGTTCCAAAATTTTTCATGTTATTCTTTTTTTGTGGAAGTCGGTATTTTAGACCCACCTCCAAATGGTGACTGCTATTCAATTACTCCCGCTTGGGGTATTTCCTCGGGAGCAGGAGCATGTTGTTAATTCTTGATCCCTAAACAAAAATAAGCATGTTGTTATTCAGAGTCAGTGATGGCCATCACATTTAGGAGTGTATTAATTATGAGAAATTTGGAAGAGCATGGGAGAGCTGAAATCTGGAGGAGGGAGTTGTTCTGGGTGCTTATTTTCTATGTCGGTGAAAGGAAAAATGGCTTTACGGAGCATATAAAGCCATAACGACAGGTGCTCAAAAGTATAGTAGATAATCGTTACAATAGCTTAATCTCGTATTTGCTGTAATCTTCTTCTAGCGCTGGTAGTGAATTGAACTTTCATCAATCCCAGTCTTCTTTCATTACTTATGGACTCTACCGGCTTCAATGTCCTGATTAGAAGCTTCTGCTCTAGCTATTAGGTCAGCAGCAGTTATTGGATTCCCACCTGGTTCATAGGCTTCCACCATGGCATGGAGAACACGAAGGAACTTATCATCAAGCTCGTCTATTCGCTGATGTAGGTACTGCCTTTTTTCTGCTGTATTCATAATCAAACGCTATTTTATTCAATGCTAAGGGTAAAACCCAAATCATTATAACCCGTCGCAGTCTCCCACACAGCTAGATTAGCTAATTGGATGGCGTACTCCGGTCTATCCTGAATGGAGGAATGAAGGTCAGGTAAAAACAAATAAGCTTTATAATCACCATTGACTACATCTGCAGCTAGCGTAATTTCTTCCTGAATAGAGACGCTTGCCCTCCACTCCCTCATATCTGTCTTTAGGGCATAACGAAATTCGCTTCCATCGGCAGTATTTTTTAATACTAGAAAAACCGGTCGGTTTTTCATAACGGGGGCATAGCCCACATTTTCTAAGGCTATATTCATATCAAATACCCGGTCGGCAGATAATACCTTTTCAAACGTACCACTTTTTAAGACAAATCGATACCCCAAATTTCTTTTGATAGCCTCCATGCAGCCCCCATCGACCCAGTCATTATTGACTTGATTGTTATAGTCGGCATTCAAATAAGTATAATGTAGTTTTCTCAAATCTTCATCAGCGATTCCCGCAGGAGCACAATCATTTTGTGGGCTATAATCATCCGTACAGGTTTCTCCTCCCACATAGACAAACTTTCCATCTTCGGCGAAGTATGACTTTAGGGCATTGATGTCCATTTGTCGCGGAGACGAACTGTTGCCATAATCTTCATACGTACCAAAATCATCGGCACTGGCGAACAAACAATCATTATGAAATCCAATTCTTGCTTTATCTTCTCCGCTAAATGCTTCGTCCTCGTTTAAGGGGGCCACATTGGTCAAGGCATTTATACCATAAACAGTGCGCTGTTTCATTTGTGGATACCTCACTTGAACCATCATTTCTTTATCTAGATTATCCAGTAGAGCTTGCAATACCTCCACTCGATCTTGCCAATTGTTATCAAGAACTTTTCCTTGACTAGCATTGGTGGAAGGATCGCCAAAATGGTCGGTATAATAACCTTCTCCCCAGGTGCCAATGAAGCCCATTTGAACACATAGAATTACGTCGATATTATTATTCAGAATAGGAGCAATTTGGTTAATATGTTGCAAGACGATATCTTTTGGGGCATCTCCGTAAGGAGGACAGATAAAGGATTCTGGACAAGCCCCCGCATTAGACCTTGTTGTGTAACAAAACCTAGGGATCAATTTCACACCCGCATTTCTAGCTATCTCGAAATCGAGTTGTATTTGCTCTAAAACGCTTTGTTTTATCGGAGTGTCCAGGTGATCATCTAGGATGAAATAGCGAAACACAAGTGTGCTATAGCTTTCATACGCAGCATTAGAACTGGTATTCGGGTTTCGAAAATTAGCCAACTGCGCTTCCGAAAGCGGATTATAATTGCTGGAAGAGGTCTCAGAGTATCGGTAAAATCCTCGTTCCGGATTAGGGAAATCCTCAAGACTCTCTTCATAGCTCACACTAATGCTTGTCTCTGGATTATTGTCTATCATCTCATCATCGCCCCTCTCTTTGCAACTCATGGTCAAAATGAACAGTAGTAAGCCCAGCCAGGGATAAGCATTTGTCGGAATCATTCGTTGGATTTTATTTCCAACTAAAGTACGGCCATTTCTGATAAAATAAAACCATCCTCCATCTCAATGATCCGATCCGTTTTTTTAGCGAAATCCAGATCATGGGTGACAATCAGTAGGGATAGATTTTGTTCGTGGCTTAATTGTTTGAAGATATTGAAGACGTTATTACTGTTTTTACTATCTAGGTTGCCGGTAGGTTCGTCCCCCATAATGATTTTTGGGTTATTGATTAAAGCCCTGGCGATGGATACCCGCTGTTTTTGCCCCCCTGAAAGCATGGCTGCCTTTTTTAAGGCTTGGTCTTTTATACCCAACATGTCTAGCTTTTCATAAGCGTCTTTTTTAATCTCGGCCTTGCTCTTTTTGCCCAGCTTGAGGGCGGGAAGCATGACGTTTCTTAAAACGGTAAACTCTGGTAAAAGATAATGGAATTGAAAGACGAATCCGATACTTTCATTTCTTACTCGAGCCAGGTTTTTAGGGGGTAAGCCGGTGAGTTTATTGCCATCTATGTATAATTCACCGGAATAGTCCGTGTCCATGGTAGATAGGATGTAGAGGAGGGTGGATTTACCACAACCCGATTTGCCCATGATAGAAACAAATTCCCCTTCGTTTAATTGTATAGATATATCCTTCAGTACATGGAAGGGTACCGGATGCTTGAAGTATTTATTAATGTCTTTGGTTTCTAAAATAAGGCTCATAGTAGCAATTTATTGACCCCTAATGATTTCAACGGGGTCGATTCTTTGGGCTTTTTTGGCGGGAAAATAGCCCGCTAAAAAGGTAGATATGAGTGCGAAAACAATCCCAATGATATAAAAGGCTGGATTGAAATTGACGGGATAGGTTTTGATCGTGGGGAGTGCCTCTGTGTTGAATGGGGCGTGGTCGATCAAAACGGAGACCCCAAAGCCAAGGACTAGGCCCAGTATCCCGCCTATTAATCCAATGATCAGTGCTTGACTGATAAACATCCACTTCACATCCGTACCCATAAAGCCAGTGGCCTTCAGGATGGCGATGTCATTCATCTTTTCATAAATAAACATGTTGAGGATGTTATAAATGCCAAATCCAGCCACGATCAATAAAGTAATGGAAACGGCATAGCTAATTAGATTGCGGATGTCACTACCGGTTTCAAACTGAGCATTGGCCGTTTCGATATCCAAGGCGCTTACGTTGTACTGTGTGCTGATTTTTTCGGCCATCGGAACGGCATCCTTTATATCCCATAACTTGACGTGGATATGTGAGATATAGTGACTCCCTTCTCCCAAAATCTGCTGAGCTGTTTTAATGTTAACATAGCTTTGGATGTTATCTACTTCCGCCAAGCCGCTTTGGAAAATACCGCCAATGATGAGCGGGAAAATACCACCGTTGGCGCTGCTTACCTGTATTTTGTCACCGACCGAAAGCGATAATTTATGGGCAATGCCAGCCCCTAACAAGATGCTGTTCTTACGTTTTAGGATACTTTTGGACTCTCCTTCTGTGATATAATCTTCAAAATTGAATAAGCGAATTTCTTCTTCAACCTGTATGCCATTGATGACACCATTGAGTTTGTTGGAACCGGCCAAATAGAAGACTTTGCTAACCGTCTGTGGAGTAGCCCCTTTTACTTTCTCGTTTTGTTTCAGTTGAGCGAGTAAGGGGATAGCATTATGAATTCTTTCTTGGCTGTTTTTGGGTTTTATGGCATGTACGACATTGAAGCTGTTTTTATATTGGGCAGCCCGATCGATGGGCTGAGATGCACTGGGTTTTATTTCGTTATAGATTTGAATGTGTGGCGTCCTGTTGAGAATGAGTCCGTCCAGCAGCCCGTTCAACCCGGTCATGAAACTCATCATGATAATGAATGTCCCAATACCGAAGGTGACACCTAGCGCGGCCACGACCGTCTGTTTGAACCGAGACATCAAATGCGTCCTCGTAATTTCAAATATTAATGGAAAGTCATTCATGCCTATTTCACTTTTCGGATAAGGGTGGTCGTATCTAATCCAGCAAGAATCTCAACGAATTCAAAATTCTTGAGCCCGATTTTCACCTCCACCTCTCCTGCTTGCGTCATTACTTTATTACCTTCCAAGAGGTAGTCTGTAGGAATGGTCATTACCCCTTCTTTTTTGGATAGAATAATATTGGCTTCTCCAGAAAGGCCAGCGTATAATATCGGTGGCTGTTTTTTGAAAGCGCATTCTACCGTAAAGGTCTGTGTTCTCTCATCTTTTAAGGGATATATCTTGGTAAGCGTAGCCTCGAATATTTCATCCGAATAGGCATCCAAACTGACGAGGACTTCATCATTCATCTTCACTCGGACAATGTCGACCTCATCAATGGACATTTCCAGGATAAATTGATCACTGCTACCCAGTTGCGCAAAAACTTCTTGCTGGGCAATGAGCTCGCCTTCTTCTTTTAAAATAGCGTATACTTTGCCCTCAATCTTTGATTTGATGTTAAAGTCTTCTGTAGCCGTTTTTTCAAGTTGAAGGACATTGACCGATTTTTGATAGCTGTTTTTCAGATCGAGCTCGGTTTGGTTGAATTTCTTGTTCAATGTTTCCAACTGCCCCATGGAGCTGTCTCTTATACACATCTCCGAGCCCACGAGACCGAG